>JAEZJQ010000094.1 GCA_023436305.1 Bacillota bacterium | reverse complement strand
TCCCGATAGACTTCATTATGAAAGTAAGCATTGGACATAAATACATCCGGCAAATCGCTGGAATTGAGCCGGGCCTTTAGCACCGGGAAATAGTCCGTTTGGAGTATGGTAAACTCCAGATTCATATCCGGAAATTGTTTGTGAAACTGTTTGGCCATATCATGCATGGCTTCAGTCATCTCCGGAGCGTACTGCAGGATCTTGACGGTAATGGTTTCTTCGGCGCCGATTAATCCACAGAGCACGAATGAAGCTAAAATAAGTAATAAGCCGAACCGGATAAATGGAGACTTGCTTTTCATAAGAAACCTCCCTTTTAGATCCGGCCAGTGTAATCGCTTGTCATTTGACTTAACAATTTTCCTTATCATTTCTATTATAAGTGGACCGGATCGGATACGAAATGCAATAAACTGAAAATTAATCTGAAATAAAATGAAATTCGTTTTTAGGGGTTGTTTTTTGATATTACTCCGGCGATTAAACACATGAATACTTTACAGATTAAATCGCTGTCATAAGCAATATCATAGGGTTATATTGAATCACCGGATTAATAGATTATCCCGGTATTCGGTGGGGGCGATCCCGTAATAGGTTTTGAACGCCCGGCTGAAATAATTGTTATCCTTATAGCCAAGGTATTTGGCGATAGCCAATACTTTAACTCCGGGGCTGGCAAGCAACTCCCGGGCCTTCTCCATTCTTACCTTGAGCACGTATTCATAGATGTTGAAACCGAATTGTTCTTTAAAGAGCTTGGAAAGATATTCTTTACTTAAAAAATAGCGCTCTGCGAACAGGCTGAGTTTGATTTCCCTGCAAAAATTACGGTCAATATAATCCTTAATCTCATTTAAATTACGCATCATTTCTTCACCGGCCAAAGGAAGGAGACTATTGTCGAGCGATTCCCGGGTCCCCTGTTCCCCGGTCCGGTTCCGGGCGGAATCCAACTCAATCACAGCCTTGGCTAAAGCATCGTTTAGTTCCGATTCAATTACCGGCTTTAACAGGTAATCCAATACTTTGGCTTGAATAGCCCGTTTGGTGTATTCAAAATCATCATAACCGCTAATGACGATATATTTGGCCGAGGGGAACTCCCGGCTGGCAATCTCTAAAAATTTGGTTCCGTCCAGATTGGGCATCTTCATATCCACCAGGATAATATCCGGTTGAAATTCCCGCAGACATGTCAACCCGGTTTCGCCTTCCACGGCTTCAAAAATTTGGCTGATATCGAAAGCGTTCCAATGGCCGAGGGCGATAATTGCTTGCCGTACCGGTTTTTCATCATCGATGATTAATGCTTTATAGATGGTTATCACCTCCTGTGTAGATGGGACTTTCACCGGATTATTGACTTAACTATGAGCTTCCAGCCGGTTATAATTGAGTTTGTCCGGGATTATCCGGCCCCGGCTATCCAACGGAAATTTACCGGCCTTCAACCGGTTGGAATCGAGTTAACCGGCAAAATAATACTGGCTCTCGTGCCTTGATCCAAAATGCTTTTCACCATCAGGCTGGCCTTTTCGCCGTACATCAGCTTTAACCTGGAGTTCAAATTTTTTAAACCAATGCTTGCGGTAGGCTGTTCCGGCCATACTTCTTCATTCATCTCCCGCAATACTTGTTCAAGGCGTTCGGGGGTTATTCCCGGACCGTCATCGGTAACCTCAATGATAACCTGGTCCTTTTCGATGTCATTATAAATATTGATACAGATGGTTATTGCCCGGGTCATATGTTCCAAGGCATGTTGGACCGCGTTTTCCACCAATGTCTGGACCGAAAGTTTCGGAATTAAAATATCCGATAAGTTTTGTTCCAGCCGGATATTCACCGATAATCGATCTTCGTACCGGACCGTTTGCAAAAGCAAGTATTTTCGGACATGTTCAATCTCTTCGGAGATCTTTACCCGGTCTCCGCCCTTGATACAATATCGCAAAATATACGCCAGCGCTTCGATCATCCGGCTAATATCCTTCATCCCACCCACCACGGCTTTAGTTGCAATCGCTTGCAAGGAATTATATAAAAAATGAGGGTTGATTTGGGCTTCCAGGGCTTTAAGCCGGGCGGTTTTTTCGTTGATCTCAGCCAGGTATTTCTCTCGAATCAGTTGGTTAATCTGATCCACCATGGAATTGAATCTTTCGGATAGCCGGATGATCTCATAGCTGCCTTTCGCTTCAACCGTCACCGTAAAATTCCCGGCTCCCACCACATCCATTTGCCGGGCTAATTTACGTAGAGGGCTGGTAATCGTATTGGATACGACGATAATGAGCGCCGCAAATAGAATGATGAAAACCGCGCCCATAAAAAGGCTGATATTTCTGGTTTTTCGTACCTTACTTTTAATCAGATTCAGCGGGATCAATTTGACAATCCGGCATTCCGCCGGGTCCTGGCTTTGAAAGACCGCCAGATAATCCTGTTGCTTAATTTTAATGCGAAAATTACCGTGCAAACGGCCCCGGCCAAATTTCTTCATCAAGTTTTCGGACATGGAAACATTGGCTAATTCCGAATTGCTGAAATAAAAAGGATTGCCGCCAGGGCCGTAAATACAAAGGATCTCTTTATTCGGATCGTAGGTATCGCTGATCATTTTATTGAAGATGAGCGGATTAAATGATATGGAGATTATGCCGAGGGGGTGCAAACCGGGAATACTTACCAAAGCCCGGTGAAAGGTTAAGAAATCCCGTTCTCTGCCTGGAGATGATTTTCCGGTAACAATTAGCGGCTCGATGAACCGGAAAAACCGGCCATGGATGGTTTTTTGATACCATTTCTCCCGGGTTAGATCCTGGTTTTCGATGGCGGTAAGTTTATCATGGGTTCGCGAAATCGTATATAACAGCCGTCGCCGGGGGATATAAACCTTGAGTTGTTCGATGTCTTTCCGGGAGTAAAATAATATTTTAATTTGGTTTTCCACATATATTTTACCGGCGGAATCCATGGCGCCGTTGGTGATAATGTCCATGAACTGGGTGTCTTTGCGAAAAGTGATTGATAGTTCATCGATTTGATCGATATAATTCCGGTAATTGGTATTTACCAGCCTAAGTATGCTTTGATTGGTATTGATAAAATCGTTAATCAGAATATCATTGGTCCGGTTATAGGATACAATGATCAGGATCATAATGAATACGGATATGGTCAAAGTAAAGGTTACGATTAACTTGTTGGCTAGGCGGTTGAAAAATATCTTCAATCCATTTCCTCCCGGATGGAATTTCGATTATCCCAGATATTATCAAAAAATTGCCTAGGAAATACTTTTGTATTCGTTTTGGATTTGACCCATAGGGTTCCTAGAAATAATATATCATTTTTTTGAAACAAAAAATATATTTAGAAAAAGAAACTGCTAGGAGTCAGTATTGTAAATTCCGGGAATCCCCCTTAAGCCCTAGGAGTCTGTATGGCTAATTGATTTTCGAACCGTATTTATTCTAATACAATATACAGTGGTTTTTAGTTATTAAAAAGTGTTACGGGCACAGACTCCTGGGGTGCTTTATAGATACAGTCCGGCGCTTAAGCTGAATTATTAAGCTATTTTCTACTTTCTCTGGCAGCGCCGATTCGCCGCCGGATTGCGTTAATCTTGGCTTTTATATCCTCCGCTCCGACAATCTCCGTAACCATGGCTACCATCCGGGCGCCGCTTTGAATGACTTCCGCCACGTTATCTTCCTTAATCCCCCCGATGGCCACCCATGGAATGGAGATATTTTGGGCGACAAAGCGTACATAATCCAATCCTACCGGATCGCAAACATCTTTCTTGGTATTGGTGCGGTAAATTGGCCCCACCCCGATATAGCCGGCTCCTTCCATGACCGCAATCCGGGCTTGTTCCGGGGAATGGGTCGATACTCCGATAAGCATCCCGCTTCCAACCAGTTGTCGGGCTTGGCGGATCGGTAAATCATCCTGGCCGATATGAATGCCATCCGCTCCAACTGCCAGAGCCAGGTGAATGTCATCATTGATAATCAATGTAGCACCGAATTTAGCGGTCATTTCCCGGATTGCGGCGCATTCCCGGTATTTTTGCGACATTTTCAAGCCTTTTTCACGGTATTGAATGATCTTGATTCCCGATTCCAGCATATCACGTACGACTTCCAGATTATTACGGCCGGATGAATACTCGGAAGCGGTCAGACAATATAAATCAGTCTCCGGCAATGAGGAGCGGGACAGTTTATTTGCATTTAGAATCCATTCTAATACCGCGTGGGCCTCTTTCGCGGCGGCTACGCCAACCCGGGGCGCCACCGGGGGAAGTTGGTCCGATACTTCCGAGATGAGATCGCCAATCAGACAGAAATCGGGGCATAACCATCGGGTGGTTATTGTATCGCTATTTTCCCAGCCCGCCAAACCCGAGGCGGCGACCAACAGTACTCCCGTGCCCAGCCACTGCTCGATAAGGAGTTGCTTACATTCCGGATTATCAAAGGCTTCCACGATTACCTGGCACCCGGTAAATAATTCCCGCACATTGGTGATATCAATCCTCGCCGGAACCGTGGTCAGCTCCAAATCCGGGTTAATTCTAAGCAGGGTCTCCCGAAGCGCATCCACTTTCGGCTTGCCGGTTTGATCAAGAAAATAGTATTGCCGGTTGATGTTGGAAACTTCCACCCGATCATAATCAACGATGACCAGCTTATTGATCCCGGAACGGACCAGGTTTACCGCACAGTTGGAACCAAGCCCTCCGGCTCCGGCAATCCCGACTTTGACGGCTTGGATTTTGGATAGGCGCTTAGGCCCGAAAAAAGTTAACAAAGCCGTTTCCAATGGATTCATCATTCATCCCCCAATTGAATGCCAGTCTTTATAAATGGGTTTATAGCCTTGAGCGGTAATAGCCTGTACCATTTCCGCCACCGAACGGTGGTCCGATATCTCAAATTGGCTGGTTCCATCCCGGCTGCCGGTATGTCCGCCGACGGCAGTTGACGAACCGGCCGACATCTTGGTCACCCCTAAGTGAATCAGGTGATCCCGCAAATCCGGCCGTTCCCGGGTGGAGATGGTAATGCCGGCCCGGGGAAGAAATAAACGGAACGCCAGAATGATCTGGACCAAATCCCGGTCGCTGACCGGTGAGACCGGTTCAAATCCCCCGGTTTGCGGGCGTATTCGGGGGAAAGAAACACTGATCTCGGCCTCAGGAAAACGATGTTGTAAATACGCTGCATGTATCGCCATGTAAAACGCTTCACTTCGCCAGTCATTGAGCCCCAATAATGCTCCAATCCCAATCGTTCTCATACTGGCACTCCCGGCCCGTTCCGGCGCTTGGAGCCGGAAGTGATAATCCCGTTTCGGGCCAAAAGGATGCAGTTTCCGATAAACCACTTCATCGTAAACTTCTTGATAAATCGTGATTCCATCAATTCCGGAAACGGTCAATTCCATATATTCAGCAGTTTCCAAAGGATAGACCTCAATCGAAACCGATGAGAAATAACGCCGCAGGACCAATAAGCAATCTTTGATATAACTTACCGGTGTTTGCTGCCGGGACTCGCCGGTTAAAACCAATAAGTGCTTCAGACCGGTGGTGGCAATCGCCTCCGCTTCCCGTTCCACTTCGGTCAGGCTTAACTTGCGTCGATCGATTCGGTTACCGGCATTAAAGCCGCAATATACACAACCATTGACGCAATAATTTCCCAAATATAATGGGGTATAAAGCAAAATGGTTCGTCCGAAATGCCGCAGAGAGACCCGGTAAGCGGCTTGGGCCATTTCCTCCAAGAAAGGCTGGGCTCCGGGAGAAAGCAACGTGGCCAGATCATGGAGGTTTAGTTTATTTTTACCGAGGACTTGTTTGACCGCATCATCATCATTATGATATAGAATTTGCCAGTCGTTGAGATCGCGATATCTTTCCAGTTCTTCTTCGAACAAAATTTTTCACCACGATTCATGCAAATGGAATGAATTTTAAATGGTAAAGTTAATCTTCATCATGCAGAAAGCCGGTTAACGGTGATGATGCCCGGGCCAGGTTTTGGGTTGCGCCGGGACCGGCCAAATATCCCAATCGCCCCGCCGATATGGCCATCCCGAAAGCTTGTGCCATTCGCACCGGATCATCGGCGGTAGCGAGCGCCGTATTGACTAATACTGCGGCCGCGCCCATCTCCAATGCTTCCGCCGCTTCCGAGGGTTTGCCGATCCCGGCGTCAACCACGACGGGTAAATTGATCTTCGCGATCATGATTTCAATCAATTCCCGGGTTTGCAGGCCGCGATTGGTGCCGATGGGGGCGCCCAGAGGCATAACCGCGGCCGCTCCGGCATCTGCCATCCTTTTACCCGACATTAAATCGGGGCTCATATACGGCAGGACCACAAAACCCTCTTTGGCTAAAACTTCAGTAGCTTTCAGCGTCTCCAGGTTATCGGGCATCAAATACTGCTGATCCGAAATGACTTCAATTTTGATCCAGTTACCGCAACCGGCTTCTCGGGCGATTCGGGCAATCCGAATGGCTTCCGCCGCGTTCCGGGCCCCGGATGTATTGGGCATTATTACTGTATCTTTCGGTATATAATCCAGCATGTTCTCCCCCGGGATGTCAAAATCAACCCGTCGTAAGGCCACGGTAACTACCGAAGCTTGCGAGGCTTCAATAATTTTGGGAATCATGTCGTAAGAAGCATATTTGCCCGTTCCCACAAAAAGCCGGCTCCGCAATTTCCGGCCGCCAATTATCAATTGATCTTCCATCATCCGCCTCCCACAAATTGTATAATTTCCAGACTATCTCCGTCAGATAACCGGGTTACAGCCCAAAGTTCCCGTTTGATAATTGCTCCATTGTGTTCAAAAACAATCCGTCCGGCGGGCAAGCCCTGTTCCGCTACCAGTTCGGCAATGGTGGCCACCCCGGACTCCTCGGATTTTCCGTTGATTCTTAGCTTCATGGTCATTCCTCCAAATAAAAATTCAGCTTGCCCGCAGGTAAGCTGAATTCTATTTATCAGCGCTTCCCTACGTTGGTATCACCCACATCAGGTTCAAAGGGTCGAGATTACTCTCTCTCAGCCTTACGGCACCCCCAGCAGTTAAAATATTATATTAATTGATTGTTTTAAATATAACCGATTTTGGAGAGAAAGTAAATTGGTCGAACGATATTTATATCCCCAAAAATTATTGACATGCCGGCCAATGAAAATCCAACCGCCGCACTCTGGTATGATTGAAGAAAATACAAATCTACTATATTGGTTTAATGGCTCGAAAAATTACAAATGGGGGATAATCCCGCTCGTTTTTCCATTGGTTAAATTCATATTGCCGTTCAATGATTGTTAATTCTTCTTTGGAGAAATTGCGTAAGGTTGGTTCCATTTGTTCAATTTCGTTGAAACCGGTCTTTTCAAGGAGGTCCTGATACATCGATTTTGGCCAATGATAATCATTCAGTAAAAGATCCTCTTGATCCGGGATGTGCAACCATTCTTGCCGCGCTTCTCCATAAGTATATTTTTCCCCCGGTATCCCATTTTGAAATGTCGAAAACTCGATCCCTGTTGAATCGGGATTCGTGTCTAAAATAACGAGTGGTGATTGAGGTTTTAGTACACGGTAAATTTCCAGCATAATTCGCTGAATTCTATCTTTACTGGCAGTGTTGATAAAAACATAACAGATCATAACCCCATCCACTGAATTGTCTTTTAAAAAAGATAAACAATCATTGTGAATTAAATGATAGGCTACCCGTGGATGATTGCGCTTTTTGATAGCAATATCAAGCATTTTTTGAGATTCATCCACCGCAATGATATTAAAATTTGATCCTTCTGCAAGTCTTTTCGCTACTTTCCCCGGCCCGCATCCATAATCCAGCACGGTTTTAATATTCGGGTTCGAGATAAAAGTTTGGAAGACAAATTGAAATCCTAAAATTTGTTCAAGGATATCATTATACGTATTGAACTTTTCGGCAACGGCATCTTCTTTCCATGAAGTTTTCATAAGCGTTCCTCCTTAAAAAAGCGAAATCTATACTACCTTATTGAACAAGGACGGCCATTTGTTAATGATAAAATATTGATAAATCGGCCATAAATTATCAAATAACGCAAAATCAACCGGCCTTTGATAAGTGATATATTGATATAAACTAAAAAGCAAAAGAACTTGTTTCCAATATTCGGGGATGTCAAGTTGTTCAATATCATCAACCGACAATTTTATCTTATTATTTCTTAACTGAGACTCATATTGCAATACACATTCAATGAACGGCCAATTGTTGTTCGATGGCATTTTGGGAAATTCAAAATGGGGAGAGGGACTGGTTTTTGCTTCGTGGAGAACTTTTTCAATCCAATCATTATCCGATTGATAAACGTGAATCGAACCAATATTATGGTAATATTCTCCCAGTTCCAAATGGAGCTCTTTGGCCATTAATTCCTGGATAAATGTAAATGAAAATACGTCGCTGACGATCCCGCGAAAAGCATCGTTCGCACGCATGTAGGACGCCATATATAGTTTGTTTTCCCGTAAAAAAAACTGGAAGCCCAAAGTGCAAGATACATCGATATTATTCGGAACTATAAGTTCGGACGCGTCAAATATCTGGATAATTGCGCGCTTCGAATCCGGATCTTCAAATAATAATAAATTTTTAATTGTTTCCCATTGATTGATCTTGGTATTCCCGAATTTAAAAATTTTCGGCCCATAAGCCGTACCGGTAAGCGTTTTCCCGTCCATGGAATACTTTGACATATTATTCGCATAGTAATTGATAAAATCCAGTTTATTGTCCGCGGATAAATACCATAATGCTTCCGCGAAGTTAAAAATGATGTTTTTCTTTCGTACGGCCAAATAGCATACACGTTCGACAGGGTTTTTTATTGTGAAGTCATAGTTGAGCTTCTCACGGCTATGGTTACCACGGGGCGCATTAAAAAATTGGGGACTGAAATAGATATCACGTAATGTTTCGATATATGCTTCATGGAAATTGTTAAAAAGCATATGGAGCTCCTTTTAACCCGAATCCGGTGTCCTTACAAAGTCTTTCAAATAAGGACTTGCCGAAATCAAGGTTGAAATCGTTAATCATACATTTTTTCGAGTTGATTTAAATAATCCGCTTCCTTTTGAAAATGAATGAAAGTCACATTGGCGACGGTATTAAGACCTTTAATTAAAAAGGCATATTCTTTTCCTTCTTCCAATAACAAAATAACCGGTTTGTTTAAAGCAGAGGCCCATCCGATTTCAATATGGGTGCCCGGGGAAGGGGGTGATCCGGGAAATCCCACGAAAAGATCACAAGTGCTAATTTCATTAAAATCCATTTTTGTACATTCTTCGGGCGTCATAAAATCTTTTCCCCAGCCTTCACGCTTATGGGCATTATGGACCGAAAAGCCTTTTTCTTCAAAAAAGGCGATTAAATTTAATATCTTTTGTTTTTCGTGGCTTTCCATCACTCCTGTTTTTGGATTCACCATACTTTTAAATGGACCCGCGATAAAAACTTTTTTTCCTTGATTCATTCTTGATCTCCTCTGGTAAAATTTTATCAGCGTTAGGTTTCTCGTTAAGGATCATGAAAGCTCCGAGAATCATTATTGGAAGTGCGATAAAAAACAATATACCGGGTGGTTCCTTGAACAATAAGAATGATATGATAACGCCGATAAATGGAGCCGCACCGGAAAAAGCGCCCGTTATTACAGCGCCTAAATTTCTCAAGGCGAATATGAAAAAAATCGTACTCATTCCGTAACTTAAGCAGCCAAGTACCATAGCTCCGAATATTGATTTTGGACCTGGAAATGGACTACCCGTTCCGATTGCCAGGATTAGGGATAAAAAACCCGCGCTGAAACCTTTGATGATTACGATTATGAGCGGGTCTTTCGTGGAGATATTTCGTGTGAAATTATTATCCAATCCCCATAATCCACATGCCCCCAAAACTCCAATGGCTCCAATCGAAAAACTCCAACCACCGTTTATATTCCATGAAAGGATTATGCAGGCGACCGTAATCACTCCAACCGCCGTTAATATTCTTTTCCCCGGCGATTCTCCAAACATAAAGATTGCAATTAGCGTGGTAGCAACGCTTTCAAAGTTTAAAAGAAGTGAGGAAACAGCCGCTGGCGTTACTCGCAGGCTGTACATCAAAACTACGGGAGCCGCGACCCCTCCGGTTAAAATAGCTCCAATAAGCCAAGGGATGTCATTCTTGGAAAGTTTGGCCCCGGCTTTTTTCTTTGGTTTCACGGTATTTTGAAATAGACATAAAGGAAGTAACCCAAACCCACATCCAAGGTAAAGAAATGACGCCATAAGGATCGGAGCTATTTGTATTTCGCCCTGCAGAAGTTTTGATAGTGGCGCGCCCGCACCAAATAAACCGGCGGCGATTATCGCATGAAAAACCGGATGATATTTTTTCATTTCTCTCTCATAATTTATTCTCTCCGGTATAACACGACATGATAGGTATCACAACCAGCAATGAAAATGAACCTATTTTCGTGTTAAATCATAAAAATGATTGGTAGGACCCGCTCCGTGTCCAAGCGTAATCGAGTTTTTTATGGCTCCGTTAATATAATCTTTGGCGTGCTTAACCGCTTCAAGGATGGGATAACCCTTCGCGACAAAGGCTGCAATCGCTGAAGAGAAAGTACATCCTGTTCCATGGACATTCTTGGTATCGATTCTTTCCCCTTTTATATGGCGAAAACTGATGCCATCATAAAAAACGTCAATGGCATCTCCGGTCAAATGCCCGCCTTTAATAATTACATTTTTTGGCCCATAATCATAAATTTTAATCGCCGCTCTTTCCATTTGTTCAAGAGTATCGATTGTATCTCCGGTTATTACTGCCGCCTCAAATAAATTGGGCGTAACAATCAACGCCAAGGGGAATAACATTTTAACAAGCTTATCCCTGGATTCGGGTCTTAACAGATGGTATCCGCTTTTGGAGAACATCACTGGATCGATGACGATGTTTTCGGCGGCTTTCCTTTTCAGACATTCGGCAATCGTATCAATGATATCGATACTTGACACCATACCTACTTTTACGCCGTGAATTACAATATCATCATACAGACACTCTATCTGCTCTTTAACGATATCCGTATCCATCTCTCTAACGCTGAATACTCCGGTAGTATTTTGGGCGGTAATCGCCGTAATTACACTCATACCGTATGTACCGAGAGCGCTGAAAGTTTTAATATCAGCCTGTATACCGGCTCCTCCACAAGAATCAGACCCGGCGATTGTTAATAAATTCTTCATAGGATCATTCCTTAACTTTAACCTCAATCCGGCAAGCCTCTATTTAAACATATTTGGTCAGTTGTTTGCCGGATTCGGGTTAAATACTTGATTTGGTAATACATTTATATTTTTTGACACGGCAAAAAATTACTGAATCGGGTTTTATCTAGGAGTAGGTTCGGAAAATCGATTTTCGAAACGTATTTAGGATCAAGTGACATCTAATACAACTTTAGTGGTTTTAAGTTATCGAAAAGTGTTGCTCCCGCAGACTCATAAAAGAATTCGGCAAGTCATTACGCTGAATCAATTATAGTTCCTTGCCGAATTCCGGGATATTATTAAATTACTGAACAGCCATTATTTGAAGAAAGCCTGTAAATCTTTAATTGCCGCTATCAAAATTGTATATTTTATCTTTAATGATTTTTTTATTATTCGTGAGCCATTGGCGGGAGTCGGGACCCAATCGGAAAGTATATATTTTGTCGTTTTTAATTAATTGATGTATTTTCTTATATATAGGAAAATCGTTTTCCAAAGTGGCAAATATACTTTGGCGAAGCGGTATTAGATATTGAGGGTATGGGTCCTCGGCTGTAGGTTTGAGGCAATCAATCATGGTATCGGTGGCGGTAATCGTATTTGCAAGTTTAATCGCCATCGTTTTTTTATAACAGTCCTTTATATGTGAGTTAACACCTACAATATCAACATAAAAGACGGGAATATCGGGGGTTTTACCGTGTGAAAACAGCTTAAAGTCAACTAAATTGGCATAATCTTTCATTTTCCACATGGATTCGGCAAATCCAACATAGGCCTTTCCCGACCCTTCGGCAAACCATGACGCTCTTTGATAACTTTCATAGGGATCCGGTTCATACTGTGCTTGAACCGTTCCGGCCATTTTGACCAATTTTCTCAGGTTGTTGATGGCGTCCGGGTTTAAATTGTCCGGATCTGGAAGAATGGGATCGATATCACGCGTAACATCGATTACGGTCTCCATGTACAAACAGGCGCAGGTTGTCCCGCCCGCCAGATCAATTAATAATCCGGTATTATTCGGGGGCGGGATCTCCCCGGAAGTATTGTCGCCAAGTATTTTATATAAATCATCGATATTCGTCACATGTTTTAAGGAATAATCATTGTTACGGTAATATAAAAGATTTGAACAGCCAATTTGGGGAATGCCGTAGTATTTTCCGTTATACCGGCATCCTTCCAAAGAAAAATCAATAA
This sequence comes from Bacillota bacterium, assembly GCA_023436305.1. Classification (GTDB taxonomy): domain Bacteria; phylum Bacillota; class UBA4882; order UBA8346; family UBA8346; genus JAEZJQ01. The sequence goes on along the minus strand of JAEZJQ010000094.1, from coordinate 31,772 downwards.
TATCTTTTTTATTTTGAATATCCTTTGGGTTTAACGGTAAGAGATAACCTTTTTCAACGAAATATCTTAAAAATGTCGAATCAAAAACAAAAACATCCAAGCTTTGATCAGGATCGCTCGAATAACAGTCCCAGTCTACAAAATTGAGAGCAACATTAGGGTTTTCCTGCTTCCATTTCCCGGCTACCACCTTTTTAAACTGCTCGTATCTGGGCACGTAACCATATAATGCGACATTAAGAGAGGTTATACATTCCGCAAAACAACCCGCACTCATCAATAAAAGTATTAAAAGACCGATCAAACCTTTTCTGTAGATGCTTTTAATCCTTGACATTAATACTCCTCCTTTGGTTCGGATTCCGCATCCATATATAAATTTATAAATAATAATGGCAAATTTATATATAGTAAATTACCGAAACGGAATCTCTATTATTACAATTCATTATATCATGATAAGACGCTATTTTTAAATAGAAATTTTAGGACGGATTCGAAGGGAATTTAAACCTTGATTCGGCAAGGCTGTTTTTGACGTCTTTAAAAAGTTGCTTGCTGGATTCATGATAAAAGCCATATCCATTAACGAGAAGAAAACAGCAAAACAAAAGCCTTTCGCGGAATGAGACCGCTAAAAAGGCTTTGAATTTTTATTTCATTGATAAAAGTAAGGTTTGCTATCGAAAGTAAATTTAATTCATAAGATTTTAGCTACTTTTCGACCCATGGATTAAGTATTTGAATTCCAGTTGCAATAAAATCCTTGACGTTCCTCGTAACAAAAACGAAATTATTTTCTTGAGAAGTTGCAGCCAATAATCCATCAATAACAAGAGGTTTTCGAAACTCAGAAATAACACAAGTGTCAATTGAGTATTTCATATATGAATATCTCTTCCCATGTCCGATTGAAGATCAAACGGAATTTCAAGATCCTTGTAAGGTGAAGATAAAAGTATATTTTTTAAACTATATTTTTGAGTTAAGTCTTCGTCTTCAATTTTATTTAACTCTTCCATAACTCTTGATTTATTTACTTCGGTCCAGATTATTCAATCGCAAGATATATTGAATAATATATCCAATGATAGAAATACATCCTAGTGAAAGACCGGTAAACTTCTTTGTAGAACCGATCAAAAAAGACTTCCCGTTTTAGGAAGCCTTGAAAATTATTGGTGGACCACATAGGACTCGAACCTATGGCCCGCTGATTAAGAGTCAGCTGCTCTACCAACTGAGCTAGTGGTCCAGATTATCAATTTTTTAGTGCTCAGTACCCAGTAATTTATTCAATGTCCTCAATTGTTCATTGTAAAGTTGGTGGCGGTGACTGGGATCGAACCAGTGACACTGCGGGTATGAACCGCATGCTCGTACCAACTGAGCTACACCGCCGAGCCAAAATAAATGCATATGTTATTATAATACAAATTGCGGATCAGATCAATAGCCAAACAATAGTTTTTTTATGGTAATGGCTGTGGCTTCCATTATTCTGATAAAAGCTTTTGAATCATCTCGGAGAAACCTTCCCCGTAGAGACTCATACTGACATAATTTGCTTTCCGCTTTAATTCATCAGGCGCGTTGGCCACGGCCAGATTGGTGGCGCCAATCTCAAACAGCGGCAGGTCATTGAAGGAATCGCCGCTGACTATGGTTTCCGCCGGGGAAATTCCTAAGTGTTGGAGAACTTTAACCACGCCATTTCCCTTGGATACCCGGGAGTCCACCAGATGCAGCATGACGTTGGTCACCAGGAGATTCACAGGAAGCTGATGAGTGGTGATGAACTGTTGAACCATTTCCGGCTCCACGTTTTTTTGGATTGAAATATCAACCAAACGATAGCGGTTGTCATCGTCGAACTCCAACCGAAAATGCCGTTGTAATTCGGCTAAAGCCGCTTTTGCAGGCTCCGGATCACCGAGAAGGAGCGGTTCATTGGTTCCGATTTTGATCACCGCCCCATTTTCGGCTATGACCGGGCCGCTGGTTCCCAGGAATAATGACAAGCTCTCCACAAAGGGTAACGGCCGGCCCGATACCAGGGTCACGACGATCCCCCGCTCTTCAAGATTGCGGATAGTCTCCGCCGCTTTCAGATGAATCCGGCCCCGTTCATCGGTAATGGTGCCATCAATGTCCGTCGCTAATAATTTAAATTTCACAGACACCCCTCCCATCATTAAAATGTATCATAAAGACTGTCATCAAGGCAAAATGTTTCGGCTTGACAAATAAAACGGTCTGATGGTAATCATACCAAATCTCCCTGTTCATATTTCGAGGTCATATAAATACCATTGTAACATAAAATAACCAAAATACCAGGAACGAAAATTATTAAAACTGTGGTGGAAAATAAAACAAAAAACCATGCCCAAAACGGCACGGTTTTGATTTAAGGCTATAATTTTACCGGACTTTGGTGGACCATCGAAAAATTCCATAAAGCAGACAGTATCCTAAAATTCCTTCCCAAACCCAGATTGCTCCTAATAAAACAATGGCATCTCCCGGTATTCCGCTGATTTTAAAGAAATATCTTCCGGCTATCAAAACCAGTCCCAGGATAATCCGGGTAGCCCGATCCAGGGGGCCCACATTTTGCGTTTGCAATCAATTCACCTGCAATATTGTCGAACTGGAATTAGTTTTTCTAATTTAAGAATTACAGTTTATCGAAAAAAAGAGGTATAACCGCCCAAAAAGCGGTGTTGACCGCTTTTAATTTACCCCAATTTTTTCGTTTTACGCTTACAATACTCCGCCATCTGCCGGGCGGCTGTTTTACCGGCTCCCATGGCGGCGATAACGGTAGCGGCTCCGGTTACGATATCTCCACCGGCATAAACCCCTGGAATATTCGTTGCCATGGTTTCAGGATCAGCTTGAATATAACCATGTTTATTAAGATTCAAGCCTTTGGTGGACTTGAGCAGGATGGGGTTGGGTCCCTGGCCAATAGCCACGACCACATTATCCACCGGGAATTGAAACTCGGAGCCGGGAACCGCTACCGGCCGGCGGCGGCCGCTGGCATCGGGTTCGCCCAATTCCATCCGGATACATTCTAAAGCGATAACCTCGCCTTTCTCATTGCCGATGATCCGGGTAGGATTTGTAAGCAGTTTAAAAATAATTCCTTCTTCTTTGGCGTTCTCAATTTCTTCATGCCGGGCGGGCATTTCGTCCGCGGAACGGCGGTAAACGATATAAACTTCTTTCGCCCCCAACCGTAATGAAGTCCGGGCCGCATCCATGGCTACGTTTCCAGCCCCGACTACCGCCACCCGAGAACCGATCCGGATAGGAGTATCATACTCCGGAAAACGATAGGCTTTCATCAAATTCGACCGGGTTAAGAATTCATTGGCCGAGTAAACGCCATTTAAATTTTCGCCGGGGATTTCCAGAAAGTAAGGCAGACCCGCCCCGGTTCCGATAAATATAGTGTCAAAACCCGAATCCAAAAGTTCTTGAACTGTAATGGTCTGGCCTACCAGGACACTAGTGTTCAATTTCACGCCCAATTTTTGAATATAATCCACTTCCTGAGCCACAATGGCTTTGGGAAGCCGGAATTCGGGAATGCCGTATTGTAAGACGCCTCCTGGCGCATGCAGTGACTCGAAAATGGTTACTTCGAATCCTTGTAAGGCAAGGTCGGCGGCTGCGGTTAACCCAGATGGACCAGCACCTACAATGGCGGCTTTGAAACCGTTTTTAGTAATTTGCGGTATATCGGGTTCGGAACCGGTGGCCTGGTCGGCTACGAAACGTTCCAGAGCGCCAATAGCCACGGATTCACTCTTTTTTCCCAGAATACATTTGGTTTCACACTGGGTTTCCTGGGGACAAACCCGGCCGCAAATGGCAGGGAGGCTATTTTTCTCCTTGATCTTGGCCAGGGCGCCCCGGAAGTCACCGGCTTTAATGAGGGAGATAAAAGAAGGGATACCTACTTCCACCGGACAACCATCCATGCATAAAGGCTTTTTGCAGTTTAAACAACGGGCGGCTTCCGTAATCGCTTGTTCTTTGGAAAACCCCAGAGCTACCTCGTTAAAATTGCGGCAACGCTCTATCGGATCCTGCTTAGGCATCATTTGGCGTGACATCGGCAACCCTCCGTTCCCCCATGTTCCTGATATGTCTGATAAGCCAGTTTTTCCTGTTCGGAATAATAACGTTGCCGTTGCCGCAATTCGGCAAAGTCCACCGCCAAACCGTCAAAGGACGGACCATCCACACAACAGAATTTGCTGGTTCCGCCGACGGTCACCCGGCAGCCGCCGCACATTCCGGTGCCATCGACCATGACCGCATTTAAACTAACCACGGTTTTTACATTAAACTCCCGGGTAATCTTGCAGCAAGCGTCCATCATCACGACCGGGCCGATGGCAATGACTTCGTCGACTTTTTCCCGTTCCAGAACCTGTTGCAACGGAACCGTGACCAACCCTTTTTGGCCCAAACTGCCGTCATCGGTAGTGATTATGAATTCATGGCAGACTTTTTTTAATTCTTCGGTTAAAATTAATAAATCTTGCCGTTGGGCTCCCAATATCACGATAACTTTGTTGCCGGCCTCGTATAAGGCTTTAATCTTCGGATAAAGCGGCGCGGCGCCTAAACCACCGGCCACTCCAACAACGGTCCCGATTTTTTCAATGGGATACGGGGTGCCCAGTGGTCCCAGAATATCCTGAAACTGCTGGCCCACCTCCATTTTGTTAATAAGGGCGGTGCTTTTGCCCACTTCCTGGGCAATTAATGTAATCGTCCCCGCTTCACGGTTAAAGTCGGCAATGGTTAACGGAATCCTTTCAGCGCGTTCCCCGGAACGAACCACCACAAAATGTCCCGGTTGCGCCTTGGCGGCGATGGCCGGGGCTTTGACAACCATCCGGACAATTCGCGGCGCCAGAAGATCTTTGGCGATAATCTCCAAATTTCTCTCCTGCCTTTCACAAAAAATAATATCAAATTTTGAAAAACAATTTCACTATGTAAAATCTTTTTTTGAGTATATCATAAAAAAAATATCAAGGGTAGGGGCATATCTGTTTATTTCGTGAAAATAAAAATATTTCCTGCCTTTTACGATACATAAGGTAAAGCAGGAAATAAAAATTTTGTATATTTTATAAGAAATTGTCTTTTAGGATATTAATTATTAACGGCCACCAGACGTACCGGTTGATTGGTGGAGAGTGAAGCTGGCGATTTCCGATGTGTCCCGGGTTTTAACGATTTTTTTGAATCGTGCACCGTTGCTTCAATCTTGGAGCCGATCAAAGCGATCACCGGTCCCAAAGCCCGTTGTAATTCACGGATAAGATTGATTCCCAATCGTGTCAAAATTAAATCAATTGCCTTATGCTTAATTTGTTCGGCCTCATCGGGGGTTAATTTGCCGTCGGATCTTGCCTTTTTTAGCTCATCGACTGTAGTTTGATTAAGCTCTTTAACCACATCGATGACAATTTTATCGAGTAAAACAAGCGCTTGGGCCAGTTTGTTATTTCGGTAACGGCTGCTTAAAAATATCCCGGCGATGGTCAAAACATAAGCGGTACCGGCGGTTATGAAAGGAAGTGCCGATACCAAAAGTTCACCGGCGATTTCCGGATTCATGATTTTGTCCTCCCTTGCTTGTGTGTTATATGAGAAATTTGATATAAATCATTGTATGATCGGATTTTAGCTTGGGATACAATTTTAGGACAAAAAAAGCCCGGCTTTTGATTTGAGCCGGACTTCAATATGTATTGAAAAAACTCGGTTATTGGGCCGGTTGTTGGCCACTGCGATTGATTAACCAGACAACTAAAAATGCAATTAAGGCGCCCACAATTACCGTCACGTGAGGAAGCAGGAATTGAACGGCGGCCAGGCCATTATTCCGGAAATATTTGTCCAAATGGAGAATGGTATGGTAGAGGGTGCTAAACATGGCCATACAACTGCCGAGTAAAACTCCAAAACCTGCAAATAACGGTACACGCGGGTTACAAAAGATAATGATCAGGACCAGCGATAAAATTAAAGCGACTCCAAAAGAGATTAACCAATAGATATCATGGGAAATGTTGGTGGTTGCCTTGGTAACCGAAACGACTTTGGTCCCATAACGGCCCATTAAAATTTCCATCACAGAAAACACAGTATAAAAACCAAATACACCCAAAACCAGGTTTAACCAGTTATTCTTATCCAACAATTCTGTCTCCTCCTTTTGGCAGTGACAATTTGCTATGATATATTCAAGTAATTCTTATTATATAACTTTGACACTTTTTAGCAAATTCCTTCCTGTTTTGGAGGAGGATCAGAATAAACTACGCCACAACAAAATGAATAGCAGGCAATAAGTGCTGTAACTCCTGCATTAAGTTAGTGGATTCGCCTTCCGGAGTCGGCCCTAAAATCATGGTGGTAATCCGTTGCTCTTTCGCGAAATCAATCAGGGTTTTAATCACATTTTTAGTGCGTAGGACATTCATTTCAGCGCCCACTTCCTTGGAGACCCGGAACAAATACTCCAAAGCCTCCCCTTCATTGGGGTTCCCCAAATAATTCTCGCCGGTTTTAATAGCGTGGACCACAAAAAGTTCACCATTCGTCCCGGAAACTAATTCTTGGCCTTTTTGGATTAAACGCTCACAGGTCCGTTGCCGGGTTACACAGATCATAATCCGGTTGATTTTATCCATCAAGAAACTCCCTTTATTTTCATTTTTAAAATATGTCTTTATACCCTTTCATATGTACGTATTTATTTATAATTAGTTCCAGTTATTTTAGACTCAACATTTAGGACGATGGAACATAATATAGCAAATATCAAATGAAGCATGCTTCAATTTAGGGAGATGGCGCTTAAAATGGCTATATCGGCAATCCCGGTAACGGTAGCCAGTGTAGTAATTCCGCCCTGGCCGTTGGCGGTGAACTCAACGGATATAGGGGCCGTGGCTGAAATCAGAGGAGGACCGCTGGCGCCCCAAATAAGAGGTTCGGTATTTTTTCAGGATATTCCTGGTGGAGTGTGGGTCTCGGTAGAGGTTCACGGGCTTCCCGGATACCGGCCGGCTGAAACCGGTTATCCACCGGTAGGACCCCATGGGTTTCATATTCATCAGTTCGGTAATTGCATAGCGGGTGATTCCGATAACTCGTTTCCAGGAGCCGGCGAGCATTACAATCCGGATAATCAACCCCACGGCAATCACGCCGGAGATTTTCCGGTGCTGTTTTCTAACCAGGGCCGGGCCTTAATGGGATTTTTCACTGATAGATTCAAAGTGGCCGATATCGTAGGTCGCTCGGTGATTATTCATGAAAATCCCGATGATTACCGGACTCAACCGGCCGGGGCGTCGGGTAAGAAGCTGGCCTGTGGAGTTATCAAACGTTACCGGTAGACATGATTTCATAAAAAGCATAAGGGCGCGGTTACCGTGCCCTTATACCTGGCTATTAATGATTGACATACGCCATAATCCGTATGTTAAATACCATAGGCCAAAACTTACATAATTGCTTGACCTTGGAAGAACATAATGGTATAAAAGACGCACAAAAGCCCCAATAGAATCAATAATGCCGCTTGGATATTGCGTTTTCCGGAAGCCACCGCCAAAACTATGTATAGGGGAATATCGCTCATCATATAACGTGGGCCGCTAATCATCCAGGAAGATGTGTAAGTCACCATCAAATAAGCGAGCATATATGCCATATATGATGTTCGTACCTTTTTCCATAGCCCGTAGACGACCAGGCCGCAAAAAATAAAAAATTCCACAATTTGCACTTTGTAAATAATCAAGCCTAACGAGAAATACTGTTGGCTCATGTCATAATGCTGATAAAGATTGTTACCGATCCAGTCTTGCCCCTGCCACCAGGGTTCAACGGTAATATGCTTGTAAAAAGCAAACCAATCGCCCTGCATAATCTGATTAATTAACAGATAAACTCCATATCCCAACGGCATGAGTAAAACAAATAAAAAATCAGGTTTTAGTTTTTTGAAGAACTCGATGAACTTTGGCGCATTGAAACGAAACCCGATAAACAACTTATTCACCAAGGCATATTCGTATAAAACCGGGATCATCAGGAGAATTCCTTGAGTACGGGTCATACTCGCCAGAAAACCCAAGAAGCCGGTAATCATCCATTTCTGTTGACGCATATAGTAAAAGATCATGACCGAAAGCATGATAAACAAACTCTCCGTAAATATCCCGATTAAGAATACGGAAAATGGGTACAGCAGCAAAAAAATAACAGCCCGCCGTGCCTTGGCTTCTTCATAATCCAGATATACCAGACGATATAGGTAGTAACAGGCGATGATTAAACAAAGATTGGATATAATCAAACCGGAAATAAAATAACTTTCTGTTGATAAGTTCTGTAGTGTCGTGAAAATGGGATTTGTGGGATTCAATCCGATAAACTGGGAGACTAACAAGCCTCCGGCGGCAAATTTACTGACCACAAAGTTTACCAGTGCGATGCAAATCGGATACAACGGATAAAATACAATATATTTGGCATCGGCGCCGGAAGGAGCGTACCAGTGTTGAGCGATTTTTAAATAATGCGGTGTATCACCGGGTTTTATAAAAGTATTATAGAAGTATTGTAGAAATCCACCGGTCTGTGGTCCCCGTTCAATAACAATGGCTACATATGCGATGAGACAGATTGCCAAACGGCTGAAAATGGTAAGCAGAGCAATATATAATAAGGTTTTCCACCCTTTTTTGGGGTTATCATTCGGTGTAACCGGTTGGGTCCCTCGCTCCACCGGGATAAAGGGCGGTAATAAATTTAATCGTTTGAGGGAATAAATCACTACGCCGATAGAAAGCAGCGCCAATAACATCGTATAGCCAATCATCATTAGATTCATTTTGATTACTCCTTACAAAGCATTTTCCTTAAAACGACATTTTAAAAAATATATAACAAAAAAGATAAAACCCCATGATAATCGTGAACAAGTAAAGTAAGATCATATTGGCCGTTTGTTTTTTGGTAGCCAGAGCCAATCCGATAAAGAGGGGAAATACGGCTGCAAAAAAACGGGGTTGATTGTCCAGCCAGGGAATAAAAAAGGCCAGCGCGGATAAGGGAACCGCATATAGCAGATAGGAAGGCCGGATTCTCCCCAGAGCAAAAAAACCGCCGATAATTGTCAATGTTATAAGCATCAACAACGGTAAAACATTTCCATAAAATAAACGAATATCTGTATTCCAAACACGGTTTATGAAATTAAAATTGCTGGAATAATGGTTGAGAAAAGCGAACATGTTACCGCATTGCCACTGATTAAACGCCATTATTGCCAAACATCCCAGAATAATAAAGGCCGGTGGAAATACAATTCGCCAGTTTTTCCAATTTTGTTGACTAATCTCATAAATTATGGGCAAGATTAATAAAATCCCCCTTATATCGCAAAGCACTGTTAAAAAAGACCAAATCGCCACCGCAAACCATTTTTGTTTGCGCATATAATAAAAAGCAGTGATGCTAAAGGCCAAAAATAGGCTTTCGGGAACCGGAAAGAATAAACAGAAACTAAACGGAAAAAACAACAGAAATTTGATTGAGTTTTTAGCGGTCTGCTCATCATAGTCCAGGATTACCAGTTGATAATAGAAGTAACAAGCCATAATCATGGCCAGACCCGATAGAACCAGCCCGGCTAAAAAATAAAAGTTTCGGAATGGAATCGCGGCAAGCTTAAGCATGAGCGGATACAAAGTCAACGTTCCCTGGGAGGTGGCATTGCCCGAAAAAATATTCGCCGCAAGATCCACCATAGTTTTGGCATCACCCCGGAGCCAGATTTTCTCAAGTTCAAAAAAGTTGGTCTTTCCGAACACAGCATTGAAAATGATAAAACCAACCACCAAAACGGCGGTTTCCATAACGAGCACCAAAATACTGGAGTCAAAGAAAAGGGCGACTTTTTGATTTTTCGTAAAATTCTTCGCGATAAAACCTTGTTCGATGGCCATCTGGTACATTAGTATCAGCAATACGCCCAAAACGAACAAAGATCCGCTATACTGGATAAACAGGCCCATGTGGAGACCTCCTGTGAAAATTATGTTCAATTTAAATAATTGATATGGGACTAAATTTAATTATACTATAAAAATGGTAGAGAACAACATAAAGATCCAAGAGGAATCAAGGTTATTTTTATGATGAAAAAAACCGGGAGGTAAGAATTTCCCGGCTTTTTATCAGTTAATAGAATCGAGAGTTGAATTGCCCATGAAAAAACAAGCTGAACTAAAGACCAAGCTTCAATCAAGGATAGTTTTGAATTGTAGCGATGCTACAATAGTATTATAATAAAAGTTGGATTCCATAAAAAGGAGTGTAAAAGGATGACAGTATTTCAGGCTGTTATTTTAGGGCTGGTTCAAGGATTGACCGAATTTCTGCCCATCTCCAGCACCGCCCATATTATTTTGGTCCCATGGTTATTTCACTGGCCGGACCCGGGATTGACATTTGATGTGGCAGTGCATATCGGTACGTTGTTCGCGGTAATTATTTATTTTTGGAAAGATTGGTTAACTTTAATCCGTCATGGGTTCACCCGGGGAATGGCTTCACGGGAAGGAAAAATGTTCTGGTTCATCGTTTTGGCTTCAATTCCTGGAGCTATGGCCGGTTTTTTATTTGAGGAGCAAATTAAAACCATTTTCCGGAGTCCGGTCATTATTGGGATCATGCTGATAGGCATGGGAATTATCTTGTATGGCGCGGATCGCTTCGGAAAAAAGCAAAGCTCGGCGCAAGAGATCACTTTTTCTCAAAGTATATTGATTGGGCTTTCGCAAGCATTGGCCATTATTCCGGGAGTTTCTAGATCCGGAATTACAATGACCGCCGGCCTTTTTGCCGGATTAACCCGGGAAGGCGCCGCCCGCTTTTCTTTTCTGCTGGCTACTCCAATGATTGCCGGAGCGGGCATTTTTGGACTACGGGATTTAACCGGAGTGGAGTTAAATTTATTCCTGGCCGGAGTGGTTGCCTCAGCCGTGGTGGGTTTTTTAGTGATCGGGTTATTGCTACGCTGGTTAAGGAAGAGTAATTTTTTACCGTTTGTATGGTATCGGTTTTTCATCGGCGCCGCCGTTATTACGCTGTTTTTGCTACGCGGTAGGGGCTAATTTTGGAAAACGGATATTTTGCATATAATTCATACTTTTCACGGCTACGATGGAGGAATCGTTTAACATCGGGTAGAATTAATCTTTTACGGCGGTTTTAAAAGAAACGGCAAGGTTTTTTGAAATAGCCGGGCGCGCCGCAAATAAAGGATGTCCATCAATATTGGAGGGGCTCATGTTAGATTATCCTACCTTTAAAAGATTAGCCGGGGAATTGACGGGGGTCGATTTAAGCAATTATAAAAGCCCGCAAATGGACCGGCGGATTAATTCATTAAAACAGTTATGGAAAATAGAGACCTATGATGATTTCCTGGCCGTATTAAAAAACAATCCCAAAAGATTTCAGGAATTTGTCAAGCGATTGACCATCAATGTATCGGAGTTTTTTAGAAATCCGGAGCATTTTGTAGAATTCCGGACCCGCTTTTTACCGGAATTATTAAGCAAAAAAGCAACGATTCGGATCTGGAGCGCGGGTTGTTCCAACGGAGCGGAACCTTATTCGGTGGCCATGATTGTGAATGAGCTTGGAGCACGGGAACGGGTAGAAATCATTGCCACTGATCTCGACCGGGAGGTTCTGAATAAAGCCCAATATCATCCTGAGTATAATCTCAATGAAGTCCGGAGTGTTCCGGCGGATTTGCTGGATAAGTATTTTAATCTACATAAGGGAGTATACCATTTAAATGAAACGATTCAAAAGATGGTAACTTTTAGCATGCATGATCTTCTGGCGGATCCATTTTACACCAATTTGGACTTGATCATCTGCCGTAATGTGGTGATTTATTTTACCGTTGATGCAAAAAATTATCTTTATCAAAAAATTCACGAAGCCTTAAATCCGGGCGGCTACTTTTGGGTGGGGTGCACTGAGCCGTTACTCAACTTTCGAACCTTGGGTTTTGAGAATCCGCGGTCATTTTTTTATAAAAAGCCGGAAGCTAAATTGAATATGTCACTATCGTAATTGTAGCACAAAGGAGCTTTGTTGCCGATGAAGGTTGTTTCAGCCGAACAAATGCGGTGGCTTGATCGATCCGCCCAAACCGACTATAATATCCCCGGTGTGATTTTGATGGAACGGGCTGCTTTAACCGTATTGGAAGAAATTAGACGTTTTTTCGAGACGCTGGCCGGGAAACGTATTTATATTTTTTGCGGCAAAGGCAATAATGGCGGTGACGGATTGGCCTTGGCCAGGATGCTGCCGGAGTTTGGCGCTGAAACCGTGGTGGTTTTAATCGCTGACCCGGAACAGTACCGGGGTCTGGCTGGTGAAAATCTGGCCAGAATTGAACCCTTCGGGGTGAAACGGTATTTATGGAACGAGGTTGATTCATCGGAATTAAACCGGGCTGACTTGATAGTGGATGCCCTTTTAGGCACCGGAGCCGCGGGAGCTCCCAGTGGAAATATCGCCGCTGCTATCGAGACAATTAATCATTCCGAAAAACCGGTATTCGCAATTGATCTCCCTTCAGGCATTAATGTGGATACCGGCCAAACCGAGGGAGTGGCTATCAAGGCGACCCGGACCATCACTTTCGGGTTGCCGAAACCGGGATTACTAATTTTTCCGGGAGCTGATATGGCGGGGGAGATGGTGGTCGGATCAATTGGGTTCCCGCCGGCGCTTTTGAAAGATCAAACCATAATGGTCAATTGCTTAACAATGTGCGAGGCCGGGGCCATATTTCCCCGGAGAAGCCAGACTGCCCATAAGGGAACTACCGGTCATGTGTTAGCCGTCGGTGGTTCTCAGGGAATGACCGGTTCTTTGGCTCTTGCCGGTTTGGGCGCTTTGCGGGCCGGTTGTGGACTGGTTACCGTCGGATTGCGTCCCGGATTAAATTTTCCCGATAAACCGTGGGAGCTAATGGCCGGGAGTTGGCCGGAGCTTACCGCCAAATTAGCAGACTATGAAAGTATCGTCTTTGGACCAGGGTTAACAACAGAGCAAGACGGCGAAGTGTTTTTAAACGATTTGATCCGAAAAACCGAAGCCCCATTGGTAATCGATGCGGATGGTTTAAATATCATCGCCCGGAATCAAACGTTTTTACAAGAATTATCCCGGTCAGGCTTAGGGAAACGTATTATTATAACACCTCATCCGGGAGAAATGTCCCGTTTAACCGGAATTTCCGTTCCCGTGATTCAAGCCGGCCGGCTGGACATAGCGCGCCGGTTTGCGGCGGAATGGGGTATAACCGTAGTTTTAAAAGGAGCGCGTACTGTAATTGCCGCTCCCGATGGGGAAACTTATATTAACCCTACCGGTAATCCCGGAATGGCAACTGCCGGTATGGGTGATCTTCTGGCCGGGGTGATTGGCGGTTTTATTGCGCAAGGTTTACCAATTATGGAAGCCGGGGTTATCGGTGTATACACACATGGCTTGGCTGGAGATTTAGCGGCTAAACAATCCGGCCCCGCCGGAATCATTGCTAGCGATTTATTGCGGGAAATTCCGGTGGCGATAAATATATTAAGGAATTATCAAGAAAGGCCGGCTGCGAGTTTCAAATTGTAAAGCGCGTATCATAAGTTCTTTATCTGTTTATGATTGTCGCAATACGGGATTCAAACCCTCAGCTTCATCCGAAAGCTTTAACTTAATCAGTCGCCTCGGGTTCGCCTCCCGGTTCTTGGCCGATTTCCGGTGGGTTCAACAACCACCGGTTCCAGCCGGTTGTAATGAGTTAGCACACGATATATAATAATTTAGGGAATGACTGAGTATACTTATAAGATGAAGAGGTTAACCATGAATCGATACGGAGCTGGAGTGATCCGGCCGGTGTGGGCGGAGATAGATTTGGAGGCGATCCGGTATAATCTTGCCGGGATTCGCCGGTTGGTAGGGCCGGCAGTGGAGATTATGGCGGTGGTCAAAGCGGAAGCTTATGGCCACGGCGCCGTAAAGATAGCCCGGACCGCGATTGGAAATGGAGCCAATTGGCTGGGAGTTTCTCTTCCCGAGGAAGGGATTGCCTTGAGAAAAGCCGGAATTAAAACACCGATACTGGTCTTTGAACCATTGCAAACCAGCCAGGCCGGTATTTTCCTGGAACATGACTTAACAGCCACGGTATGTGTTCAGGAAATTGTTGCATTTCTGGCGCAAGAGGCTTCTAATGCGGGAAAAACGGCCCAAGTTCATGTCAAAGTTGACACCGGAATGGGCCGGGTAGGTGTGAAAGTGAACGAGGCCGCCGCTTTTATCGGAAAAATCAGCCAATTATCCGGGATTAAAGTGAACGGGCTCTATTCCCATCTAGCTACCGCCGATGAGCGGGACAAAAGTTACGCCAGACAACAGATTAAAGCGTTTTCGGATTTGGTCAGCGCTTTAAAAACAACCGGTTTATTACCGGAAAAGGTTCATCTGGCCAATAGCGCTGCCATCATTGATTTACCGGAGGCTTATTTTAATATGGTGCGGCCCGGGATTATGTTATATGGCTTATATCCGTCAACTCAGGTGAACCGGGCCAATGTCCATCTAAAACCGGTATTTTCGTTAAAAGCTAAAAGTGTCTTTGTGAAACGAGTGCTGGAACATACCGGTATTAGTTATGGATTAAAGTATCATACCACGAAAGAAACCACTATTGTTACCATTCCAATCGGTTATGCGGACGGATGGTCGCGTTTGTTGACCCATAAGGCCGAAGCCCTGATAAGCGGGAAAAGATTTCCCATTGTGGGTACTATTTGCATGGATCAGTGTATGATTGATGTGGGCGATGAACCGGTGGAACTGGGACAAGAGATTGTTTTAATCGGGGAACAGGGCCAGGAAAATATTACCGCCGATATGGTCGCCAATCATCTGGGGACCATCAACTATGAAGTGACCTGTATGATAAGCAACCGGGTTCCGCGAATTTATTTTGGTTAAAGCGTAAAGCGCTGAAATTCGGTGTATGGCGTATTGGATATAAAAAACCGGTATATTGTATCGTTTTGGAAAAATTGTGCAGGTTTATTTTCGTTTCCTTGATTTATCCCGGTTTCTCTATAAAATTAAAAAATTCCGGTAGCATACTAATATAAAATGATACAATGGTCGATTTAGATTATAGTGTTTTATCCTGATATTGAATGTTGAATATGGAACATTGAATATTATTATTATTAAAAAACCTATCATGATAGAATGGATAAAGGGTTGTGGTTCCAGTCCGGGAATAAATTAACTACCTTAGGCAATTTAAGGATTTCAGGTTGATCTAATACCGGAAAGCCTTATAATCATTGTGAAAATGGAAGGTTTCTCTTATATTAACAGACTGGCGAATGAGTTCTATCCGTGGTACAATGGTTACAATCAAAATCAACCCAAATCATGGACTCCAAAGTAAAACAGTAACGTTGGTTTCAAAAATCAATGGAAAAGAAGGAACGATAATGAGAAAAATATTTTCAAACAAGGTTTTAGTGATTATTAGCGTGATAATTATTATCGCAGGTTTGGTAGCCGCCATTCAGGCCGGTAAGAATTCCGATAGGGAAAAAGTACTATCACAGATAATCATGCAAACATTGGCGGAATATCATTACAGTCCGCAAAGCTTGAATGATGCGTTTTCAAGACGGGCTTTCGACCTTTTTCTAAAGGATCTGGATTATAACAAGCGGTTTTTGTTCAAGTCCGATGTTGAAGACTTAAAACGTTACCAATTGGAGATCGATGATCAACTGAAAACAGGCTCCACCGATTTGCTCGATGAGGCCGCCGAGCTGTTAAATAAACGAATTATCTCCATCCAATCATTCACTCGGGAAATTTTAAAAAAGCCGTTCGACTATACCGTGGAGGAATCGTTTGAAACCGATCCTTTAAAAAGAGATTATTCAGCGAACGATACCGAATTGCGGGAATTATGGCGTTTATTACTGAAATACCAAACCGAGACACGTTATTTGGAACTAATCCAAAAAAATAAAAACGTAAATCTTCGGAATGAACAGGATTTCCGGCCCGAGATTGAAGCTGAGGCCCGTGAAAGCGTGGCCCGAAGTACCGCGCACACTCTGGAGCGGATACTTAAAAAAAGCGCCGACGATCGTTATACAGAATACCTGAATGCTATCACGGCCAGCTTTGATCCGCATACCAACTATTTCGCGCCCATCGAGAAAGAAAATTTCGATATCTCGATGACCGGGACCCTGGAGGGAATTGGCGCTTTACTCCGGGAAGACAATGAATACACCAAAGTGCAGGAAATTATCCCCGGTAGCCCATCATGGCGGCAAAAAGAATTGAAACAGGAAGATATTATTTTAAAAGTGGGACAGGGTGACGCCGAGCCGGTGGATGTAGTGGGGATGCCGATTAATGATGTAGTACGACTCATCCGCGGGAAACGGGGGACCGAAGTCCGATTGACGGTGAAAAAGCCGGATGGGCAGATCGTGTTGATTTCAATCATCCGGGATACTGTAATTGTGGAAGAAACCTATGCCAAGTCGGCGGTAATTAATAATCAAAAAATCGGTAAAAAATTTGGCTATATTTCGTTACCTTCGTTTTATCATGATTTTAAACAAAAAAGCTCCCGGAATTCCGCCAAGGATGTGAAAGCTGCACTGGAAAAGTTAAAAGCGGAGAAGGTGGCCGGAATTATCCTGGATTTGCGCAACAACGGCGGTGGCGCTCTGGAGGATGCGATTCAAACCGCGGGTCTGTTTATTAAGTCCGGCCCGATAGTTCAAGTCAGGGATAGTACCGGTGAGGAACAAGTTTTCCGAGACCCCGATTCGGGCATTGTTTATAGCGGTCCGGTCGTTGTATTGGTCAATTCTTTTAGTGCCTCGGCTTCCGAAATCGTAGCCGCGGCCTTACAAGATTATAACCGGGCGGTCATTGTCGGCAGCAGCAGCACTTTTGGCAAAGGAACAGTTCAAGCAATGCTGGATCTGGATTCCCGGATCATAGATCGGGATGAATCCCTTAAACCGCTTGGTTCCCTGAAACTTACCATTCAAAAGTTTTACCGGATCAATGGTGGTTCCACACAAAGCAAAGGAGTCAGTTCGAATATTGTTTTGCCGGATATTTACAGCATGGCGGCCATTGGAGAAAAGAGCCTGGATTATTCTTTGCCTTGGGACACAATGAACCCTTTGGAATATAAAAAGTGGAATGGCCCAAAAGTGAATATGTCCGTTTTAAAGCAAAAAAGCAGTCAACGGGTGGCGTCCAGTAAGTATTTTAAACTGCTTAACAATAAAATTGCCCAATGGAAAACGAAACAAGGAAATTCGTTGGAAAGTCTCAAATTCAGTAAACAGTTAAGTAAACAAGCAGAACTAAAGTCGGAAACCGCCGAACTGGAAAAGTTACAACCGGAACAACCCAATATTAAGGTTTCCAGCCCCAAAGCCGATCTGAAAAATCTGAAACCCAACCCCGATATGGAGAAAAAAGCTACCGAATGGTATAAGCAGTTGAACCGGGATGCCTATGTAAACGAGGCCATATATATTTTAAACGATATGATAACACCTTAATTTGTTTTTTTATTCGATTCTGTGCCTGGATGTTCGATGGGAGTTTTTCATTGAACGTCAGGCACGGATTGTTTTTAGAATTGATTCAAAGGATACAAAGGTTCATTTTTTGAAAATCGTTTTCATACTTGAAGAACTGACCCAAACAGGATATAATGGCAGCAAAGATTATCAATGTTTAATTTAAGGGGGAACACAAATGGCCAACCGAGTGTATAATTTTAATCCAGGTCCATCCACTTTACCGGTAAGTGTTTTGGAAGAAGCTCAACGGGATTTATTGGATTTTAAAGGAACCGGCATGTCGATTATGGAAATTAGCCATCGCAGTAAAGAGTATGAAGAGATAAATACCGAGACGGAAGTCTTATTTAAGGAAATGTTAAACGCTCCCAGCGATTACCGGGTATTATTCATGGCCAGCGGCGCCAGCGCCCAGTTTGCGTTTGTGCCGATGAACTTTTTAACTCAGGGAACCGAGGCTGATTATATCTTAACCGGAAATTTTGCGGAAAAAGCTTATGAAGAAGCGAGTAAAGTTGGTAAAGTCAATATTGCCGCCACTACCAAAGCAACCAATTTTGACCGGATACCCAAAATGGAGGAAATAAAACTTAGTAAAGCCCCGGTATATGTACATATTACCTCCAACAATACTATTTTTGGAACCCAATGGCAAACTTTGCCCGACTTCCAGGGTGTTCCCCTGGTGGCGGATATGTCCAGCGATATTCTCTCGAGGCAATTTGACGTTTCCAAATTTGACCTCATTTATGCCGGAGCCCAGAAAAATTTAGCTCCCGCCGGAGTCACGGTGGTCTTAATCAGCCCGGCGATGCTCGAGAAAGTCAATAAGGATTTACCAATGATTTTACAATACAGCACCTTTGCTAAAAATAACTCTTTATACAATACCCCGGCGGTGTTTGCGATATATATCATGAATTTGGTGATGAAATGGATTAAGAACAACGGCGGTTTGGCGGCCGTTGAACAGCGCAACCGGGAAAAAGCGGCTTTGATTTATGACGCCATGGACGCGAGTGGCGGTTATTATAAAGGAAATGCTCAGAGAGATTCCCGTTCTTTGATGAATATCACCTTTAACCTGCCTTCCGATGAACTGAATAAGGCGTTCGTCAGCGAAGCCAAAAAGTCCGGAATGGTGGGCTTGGGTGGTCACCGTCTGGTGGGTGGAATTCGGGCCTCCGTTTATAATGCGATGCCGGTGGAAGGCTGCAAAGCTTTGGTGGAGTTCATGAAGGATTTCCAGAAACGTAATGGATAACAAAGAAACTCCGCGGTACTGGCCGGATGAATAATAAATAACACCCTCCCAACAAGATGATGCGGGGAGGGTGTTTCATTGTTACAAATGGTTGATATTTTTTTTCAAGGCCTGGTATCCATAATTCCGAATTATTTTAGCTTAATTAACTGCATGGCCTCGGCTCTGGAGCGGGCATCGGTTCGGATAAGCCCACGTAAGGCCGAGGTAACGGTTTTAGCTCCCGGTTTGCGGATACCGCGCATGGTCATGCATAAATGTTCGGCTTCCATAATCACGGCGACGCCTTTGGGGTTGACGGCTTTTACAATGGTATCGGCGACTTCACTGCACAACCGTTCCTGTAATTGAAGTTTTTTGGACAGGGTATCCACAATCCGGGCAATTTTACTCAAACCAAGTATCCGGCCGGAATTGGGGATATAGACTACATGGGCCACACCGATGAAGGGCATGAAATGATGTTCACAAATGGAATACAGGGGAATGTCCTTCACAATAATCATTTCTTCGTGAGCGCCTTCATTAAATATTTTCACATCAGCCATTGGATCACGATAGAGACCGGACAATAATTCCTCATACATCCGGGCGACCCGATCTGGTGTTTCCAACAATCCCTCACGATCCGGGTCTTCGCCGATGGCGATCAGAAGCTCTCGAATTGCACTTTTTACCCGTTCCTTATCGAACATTTTTTATCCTCATCTCCAAACCGTTCTTGATACTTCTATAATAAAAAAGTGGGGAACGGCTTTATATGAATTATGGTAAATATCGGTGGTATGCTTTCGTCTTATTGTTCTATAAGCTTTGAAACTGGGCTAATTCTTCTTTGAGATCGATTACTCTTTTATGGAGCACCGGATGAATAGTATTGGGAGCGATTTCGGATAAGGGGACCAAAACAAACAACCTCTCATGCATCCGGGGGTGGGGGATTATCAATGTTTCTTCTTCGATAATTGTGTCATCATACAATAGTATATCAAGATCAATGGTTCTTGGGCCCCATTTAATAATCCGCTCCCGTTTCAACCGGTTTTCAATCGATTGTAAAAATCGCAGCAATTCTGGTGGCGTCAATAATGTGTTGATTTCAGCCACGCAGTTTAGAAAATCTTCCTGGGCGGTGTAACCTACCGGCTTGGTGGAGTAAAAGCCAGAAACCCGGACCACCTTGGATTGCCGGTCATTCAATAATTGAAGCGCATTATTTAAGTGGCCTTCCCGATCTCCGATATTTGAACCAAGCCCGATATAGGCTTTTCGCCAACGACGCACTCCGAGTTGTTGATCGAAATCTTTCATGGCGGCTGATGCTTCGAAGGAAGCAGGTAGTTCATAATCCTTGCCACAGCTCTTGTCCATTGAAACCGCTCCGGTGATTTGAAACATTCATTAAGCAATGGTTATTATTTCGAAATCTTTTAAACCATGCGCTGGACAATATTATATAACGAAATCCAAAGAGCGTAAAGAATGATGATTAAATAAAATAAAACCTCTCCAATCAAAGGAGAGGATTTTATTCGGCAAAGCAGATATTATAAAGTTGTTTAATTTACCGGCTTTTTATCAAACCCATTTTAAATAATACTTCACCAAATACTCCGCCGTCTGCAAGGCTCCTTTGGCGGCGCCCAGTTTGGTATTGTGCGCTAGACAGACATATTTGATACCATTTTCAACGATGGAGTCTTTACGAATTCTCCCCACGGTTACAGTCATTCCACCGCCGCGCTCCCGATCAACCCGTGGTTGGGGCCGGAACGGATCATCCGTGACTTCAATCAAGCTTTTAGGAGAACTGGGTAAGGACAAAGCGCAGAATTCTTTACCGAAGTTGACCATGGCTTCTTTTACGGCTTCGGGAGTGCAAGGCTTTTCGGTTTGGACAAAAGCGCATACCAGATGGCCATCGAGCACTGGTACCCGGGTGCAGGTGGCGCTAATTCCGAAAGGCGCATGTTGAATGGACTCTCCCACCAGCTTCCCCAAGATTTTTTGGGGCTCGGTTTCTACTTTGGGTTCTTCGCCCGGAATATAAGGCACTACGTTTTCCATCATATCCATGGCCGACAGTCCGGGAGTACGACCGGCGCCGGACATGGCCTGGAGAGAAGTCATAATCACTTGTTTGACGCCGAAATTATCCAAAATCGGCTTCAGAGATACGGTCAAACCGGAGATGGTGCAATTGGATTTGGGAGCGACAAATCCTTTCCAGCCGCGTTTATGTTGTTGGACCGCCAGCAACTGGGATTGTTCCATATTAACGCCGCCGATCAGGATCGGTGTATCCGCCTCGTAACGAAACGCAGAAGCAGTGCTGATCACCGGAGTGGTTTTGGCGTATTTCGGTTCCAATTCTTTAGCCGCCGAGGCGTCAACAGTTGAAAAGATAATGTCCACACTGGTCGGATCGAACAAAGCGGCATCTTCCACGGGCAGATTGGCGATCTCTTCCGGTAATTCTTCCGTACACCACCAGCGAGAAGAACCGTTGGCATCTTTTAAAGCTTCACGATATGTTTTGCCGGCGGAACGTTCCGAAGCCGCCAGTTTCGCGATTTTGAACCAGGGATGGCCGGTGAGGCTGACAATAGCCTGCTGGCCTACAATTCCGGTTGCTCCAATAATTGCAATTTTAATCATCGGTATCCCTCCATATTTATAGCGAATCCCGTAATTTTATCGAATGAAAAACATTTTTACAATATTTTTCATAGATAGTATTCAATCAGATATACGATAAAATTATATTAGATTATACACTGAAATCCCATGAAAATAAAGATCAAAATTTAAGTTTTTTTAAATCCGCCTTCGCCAATTCCCCCTTTCATGGCAATTTGGCAAATGAGTCATACTATAAAGCCTTACCCGTTTTTTGCCGATTGATATAAAAAGTATCCAAATGGAGCGGATGATTTTGAAATTGAAATTGAAAGTGATCATTGGGATCATGACGATCCAATTATTCAGCCTATGTGTCTTATACGTCGCTACTGCCGCCGATAACCCACTGGCCACGGCCATTGCCAATCTGGCCAAACAGTCCACCAAACAATTCGGGGCGCTTGAGTTGAAGGTGGCGGCG
Source organism: Bacillota bacterium (assembly GCA_023436305.1). Taxonomy (GTDB): domain Bacteria; phylum Bacillota; class UBA4882; order UBA8346; family UBA8346; genus JAEZJQ01. The sequence goes on along the minus strand of JAEZJQ010000094.1, from coordinate 9,619 downwards.
GTTCAAAATGATTTGGTTTATTTAAACGGCGGCCGTAAACAGTATGTCAAATTGGGTACCACATATGAAATTGTGGCCGAAGGGTCTGCGGTGATTAATCCGGAACCGGGAAACCGGAGTAAAATTGGTACTTTGGAGACTCATATCGCTGATGTTAAGATTATTACTGTGCGAGACACCTTGTCTATCGGGCAGATCACCCAAAAAATCGGCGATACTCCGTTAAAAGTCGGGCAAAAAGCCCTTGAGAAAGTAAAACTGTACTCAATTGCGGTAATTCCATTTGAATATCTGAACTCCAAAGATAAAACCACTCCCCGGATTGTACAGGAATTAATGATCAACGAGCTGATTAAAACAGGATATTTTATTGTCGCCGACAGTCTGCGGAGCGAACAGATTGCGAATCAACTCCGTGGCGCCGGCCAGCCAGGCTCGGTTCAATTTACCCAGGCTGCCGGCAGACTACTGGGTGTTGATTATATTATGTACGGGAGCCTCTTAGATCTGCCCGGTTTCATGGAGATCCAATGCCGGATTCATGATTCCGGTACTGGAATCGGTATTGCCGCCGGGAATGTCCAGATCGTAGCCCCGCCGCCACCAATGCCGGAACCGTGAAACCGGTGTATCACTATAATGTATGCCGTGAATCCGGACCGTATTCTTAATGTCCCGTTTGTTCCGGGGAAGCCGGGGTTTAGCGGCGAACTTCATTAATAATAATATTCAGCAATAGAAAGGGCTGCCCCAAAAGGTATCTTTACGCGTAAGATAAACATATAGCGATATGCTTCTGAAGGATGCTAATTGTTATCTTCCCGTAAATAAAATACTTTTTAGGCAGCCTATTTTTTTTAAAGAATTTTAATATCGCATGAAAGGTTACTCGATTAAATACAAGGAATTAAAAGGAATTAATAGGATTTGACATGACATAAATTGCAGGAGAAAATTTATTACGTCGCGAAATTATACTTATCGAAGATCGTGCATACACATGAAATATGGAATGCATACTTACAGGTGGGATAATTTTGAAACCCAAACTGGTAACCTGGCTTCTACTGGCTATATTTTTAGGGTTTGTCAACCATAGCTGTCTGGCTGATGATTTACCCGGCCGGGAAGCGGTACCAACAATGGCCGTTACTCAAACCGTTTCCTTGGCAGCGGCCGGTGATGTGGTGATGCATCTGCCGATTGTCAATTCTTGTTATAATGCAACGGATAATACATATGATTTCCGGCCCGTTTTTACAGAAATCGCACCGGAATTCAAACAGGCGGATCTGGCGGTTGGAGTTCTTGAAACGCCCTTGGCCGGACCCGAATCAAATTATACCGGGTATCCTTCATTTAATAGTCCCGGTGCTATCGCCGACGCCCTGCAATGGGCCGGGATCGATCTGGTCTTTCTCGCCAGTAATCATTGTTTGGACCGGGGTATCAACGGTTTACAAAAGACACTGGCCTATTTGGATCAGATTGGATTACCTTATACAGGTTGTAATGCCGGTCCGGATCAAGAACGCTACCGAATGATGGAATCTAAAGGGGTTAAACTGGCTTTTTTGTCCTATACCACCACCACTAACGGTATTCCTTTACCTGCCGGGAAAGAATGGATGGTAAACATATTTGACTATGCGAAGATTACCGCGGATATTTCCGATGCAAAACAAAACGGGGCGGATGGGATTGTTTTTGCCTTACATACCGGAATCGAATATCAGCGGGTCCCATCTCCCGAACAGCAAGAAATGGTCCAGCATTTGTTGGCGCTGGGGGTTGACATTGTATTAGGCAGCCATGTCCATGTAATTCAACCACTGGAACTCCGGAATATTTTTATCCCTGCTTCCGGAGCAGTCAAAACCTGTTTTATCGCTTATTCACTGGGTAATCTTCTTTCAAATCAGCGGTGGCGATATAGTGATTGCGGTTTAATCGTTCAAATACAACTGGAAAAGCTCGCTGGAGATGGAGGTATTTCCGTTATCAGCGAAAACCATCACCCGCTATGGGTCAATCGTTTTACAAAAGATGGTAAACTACATTATCGTATCAAATTAGTCGGTGAAAAAGATGATTATCTTGATCCCGACCTGGATGCAGTTGGCCGGGCGCGGATGATCCAGGTTTGGGAAGAGACAGCGGTTTTAATCAACGATTGGAATAAATAGCAATGCTGTTTTGGTAAAATCTTTTTTTTTTATTTTTATTTGAGCTTTCGCGATAGTTATGATATTATTAGCGAAAAGTTATTTTCAACGGAAAAAGATCCAACATCTACAGCGAAAAAGTTTATATCAAGGATAATTGAAATCATGATCGTAACCCGGGTTATTATCGACGCCGATGCTTGTCCCAAAACCTGCCTGCAAATCATTCGCAAAATCGCTGTGATTTATGATTTTGAAGTAATTACGGTAGCTTCTTTCAACCATTATTTTGAACATGCCAATCATCAGGTAACCGGGAATGAAGCACAAGCTACTGATATTGCCATTATCAATCAGGTACGGGAAGGCGATATTGTGGTTACTCAGGATTGGGGATTGGCGGCGATGGCGCTGGCAAAGCATGCCTTGGCAATTGCCCCGAGCGGCCGTATTTATGAGGATGAACAGATGGATTTATTATTGGAGGAGCGGAATGTGCTCGCCAAATTTCGGCGCGACGGCGGACGGACCCGGGGTCCTGCCAAGCGAACCCCCCATGATGATCGCCGGTTCGAAATGAATTTTTCAAGTTTACTTAAGCGGATTATTCCGGCAATTAAATCTACAGACGTGGATCATGGAGTACGGCGATGAAAATTATCCGGAAGACCGGATTACTGATTTTGCTTATTATAGCATTTTACGATTTAACAATTCAGGCCGCCATTCGGATACAGCCGGAAGAAAAGCAAAAAAATATCTTTACCCCTATGTTGTGTTATCATCGTGTGGTGCCGAAACCGGCCGGAATTTATGATTTAACCCCCGTAATGCTTGAAAGACAATTACAATTCATGTTGGAGCAAGGATATCGACCGATTACGGCGCTTCAGTATGTAAAGTTACAAAAATTGCCCCAATTTTTTCCAGATAAACCAGTGGTGCTTACTTTTGATGACGGAAGCAAAAGCCACTTTCAATATGTTTTTCCACTATTACAAAAGTATGGAGTTAAGGCCACTTTTTTTGTTTATCCCGGCAATATCGTCGTAAAAAGCGACTTCCAACTGACTTGGGCGGAACTAAAAAAGATGGCTAGGGCTGGAATGGATATCCAGTCACACACCTTTTCGCACCCCTTTTTAACCAAAACCAATTTTAAACGAGACGATCCCCGATATCTGGAATGGCTTGACCGGGAGTTGAAGGACTCCAAACGCGTTTTGGAACAACGCCTGAAGACCAAAGTCAATTTACTGGCGTATTCCTATGGCTGGTTTAATGATATTGTGGAAACGAAAGCTATCGAAGCCGGTTATCAAGGAATTTTTACCGTTAATTGGGGAGTTAACCGGCCTGATGAAAATCGGTTGCGGCTGAAGCGGCGAGCTGTCTCCAACCGGATGAGCCAGAAGGAACTACAACGTTATTTAACCTCAAAACCTCTATCCTTAGATATCATTTCACCACCTGATGCGGCCGTCATCGGTAGAGTTCCTGTGATTCAATTTAAACTCGCCAACCGGGAACTGATGATGACGGATATGGTGGCCGGTAAGACCAAAGGTGTTTTAAAACCGGATTCCAAAGGAATATTCAGCGCCAATTTAAAAAGTATTTACCATGGCTATAATACGGTGATTATTTCTGGATATGATGATCAACATCAATTATGGATCGGTTCGTGGGGTTTCGATTATGAGCCGGAAACGGGACCAGTCGTTTTGTAGGATAATCCGGTGGAGAAGACGAAGCAGTATTTAATACAGTGACTTTCGAAGGAGTGGGTTCAATGCCGAAACGAAATGATTTACGTAAAGTTTTAGTTTTGGGAGCGGGACCGGTGGTCGTCGGACAAGGAATAGAGTTTGATTGCGCCGGGGTCCAAGCTTGCCGGTCCTTAAGAGAAGCCGGTTATGAAGTGATCGTGGTCAATAGTAGTCCGGCTACGGTGATGACTGACCCGACATCGGCCGACCGGATTTATATTGAACCATTAACACCGGTGAATATTGAAAAGATCATTTCGAAAGAAAAACCGGATGCTTTGCTATTAAATTTCGGCGGTCAAACCGCGTTCGATTTGGGAAATCATTTGCTTAAATCAGGTTGTCTTGCCGAATATGAGGTGAAATTAATTGGAATTGGCGAGAATTTACTAAACGGAGCCGAGCGATATAAATATTATCAAGAAAAGTTAAACGCATATCAAGTAAAAATCCCGGCCGGATCTATTGTGAAAGATATCAAGGAAGGATTGAAGCGGGGTATCGAAATGGGTTTCCCTATAGCGGTTCGTACTTTTAACGCTCCTGCTGGGACCGGTACCGCAATCGCTTATAACCAGGAAGAATTGGAGGATTATCTTCAGATTGAATTGTCGAAAACGCCGGATGAACCGGTTTTACTGGAAGAATCACTGTTAGGATGGAAGGAGTTTGCGATTGAAGTACTCGGTGACGACACCGGTAGATATATCGTGGTGGGTTCTCTGGAAAAATTAGCACCGATGGGAGTTCATTACGGTGATAGTATTGCCGTAACTCCCGTCCAAAGCTTATCCGCAGGTGAATATCGGAAAATGACCGACATTTGTAAAAATGTTGCCTGGGCGATTCAATTAACCGGCTGGGTCAATATTCAAATGGCTCAAAATCCGGTAACCGGAGACTTTTATGTTTTCAGTATCAATTATGCGGTGACCAAAAGCGGATCCTTGATTGCTAAAGCCACCGGGTTACCCATTGCTGATATCGCCGCCCGGTTAATGGTAGGTTATCAACTGGAGGAAATTATTCCAGGCTTTCAGCAGCACCCGGTCAGTTATGTGATTGTGAAATTACCCCGTTTTGATGTTGAGAAATTCACCACAGCGGACTTTACCTTAAATACGGCCATGAAATCCACTGGAGAGACAATCGCCATCGGATCAAATTTTAAAGCCGCTTTTCAAAAAGGGCTTCGTTCCCTGGAAATTGACAGCTCGGGTTTTGGCGGAGACGGTAGGGATCTGGCGGAGTTCAAACCTACTCTTCAGGATGTCAAGGAAAAACTGTCCAATCCTAATCCGGAGAGTGTTGTTTACCTCCGTTACGCTTTGAAATTAGGGCTGACTATCGCCGAATTAAATCGTTTAACGAATATGGACCCTTATTTCTTAACCGAATTGGCGGATCTGGTATCTCTGGAAAAGATTTTGACCACTTACGCCTTGTATAATTTGACTCCCGAGATATTTTTAAAAGCGAAACAATGGGGATTTTCCGATGGACAATTGGCAAATTTATTACGGACTACCGAGACTCAAGTCCGGGAAGCCCGCGAAAAATTGGGAATATATCCGTTGTTCACCACAATTTCATCCGGAAAGTGTATCAGTGAAAATAAAATTAGGGATGAATACACTTCGGCCAGTTATTATTCGTTTTACCAGTCTATCGAAACCGGGCAGGGGGATTTGCATGATTCTTCCGGGTTAGTTCGGGAGAAAGGGGGAGTTATCATCATCGGACCCGGCCCGAATCGAATTGATCGTGGTGGTGAATTTGAATATTCATTGATTCATGCTTCACTGGCTCTTCGGGAGATAGGATATGAAACAGTGATCGTTAATAATAACCCTGGCGCGTTATCAGCCGGCCCGGACTATTCCGATAAATACTATTGGGAACCTACGACTGGTGAAGAACTGCGGGATATTATTCTGCGCGAGAGACCTATCGGAGTTATCCTGCAGTTCGCGGGACAGTCCGCCGCAACGATAGCCCCGTTGCTTCAACAAATGGAAGTGCCCGTCTTTGATCAATCAATTTTAAATATTGAGGGGTTAATCAAGGCTGGTTTATTCAATAATCAAGCGCAAGAACTTAAAATATCCCAATTGCCGTCGGGGAAAGCGTCAGATGCTAAAAGCGCTTGCGAGATTGGGAATCAAATCGGTTATCCGGTGATTATCCGTTCCCAAGGCTTAAGTCCGGCGGAGATAGCCTTCGATGCCGGTGATATTAGCGATTATTTTCAGCGAATTTCTGGAACGCTCCAAGAAGGCCTACCGGCTGTTTCCTTGAAAAAGCTCGTCGAAGAAGCGATTGGTGTTGAAGTCAGTTGTTTAACAGACGGGGAATCGGTCATTATTTGCGCTATTATGGAACAAATTGAGGAAGCCGCCATCAATGTCAATGACAGTGCTTTGGCCCTGCCTCCCTATAGCTTGGGAGAGGAAATTTTAGCCGACATTAAGGGTTATTCCAAAAAACTGGCCTTGGATTTAAAAACGAAAGGATTAGTAAATTTCCAGTTCATCATTAAACATCATACCATATATTTACGAGCGGTGAACCGACCGGTTTCCCGGCTGATTCCAGTGCTGGTGAAAGCTACCGGCATTGATTGGATAGGTCTGGCGATAAAGGTAATTATGGGTCAATCGTTAAAAGAATTGGGCTTGGAAATGGATCCAGTATGGCGATGCAGTATCGTGAAAGAAGCTGTGTTTTCCTTTGAACGGTTTCCGGGAGTGGATACGATTTTGGGGCCGGAAACACGTTCCACTGGAGAGGTTATGGGATTGGCCGGGGATTTCGGATTGGCTTTTATCAAGTCACAATTGGCCGCCGGAGAAAAACTGCCGGTTGCCGGGACCATTTTTTTAAGCATTAAGGATGAAGATAAACGGGCGTTTATTCCCATCATAAAGCAATTGGTAACTTTAGGTTTCAAGATTTTGACTACCGAGGAGATTGCGGTTGTGCTCGAACGTAATAGCATCCCTTGCCGTCCGGTAAAAAAAATCGGAGAAGGCCGCCCTAATATTTTGGATCATATGAAAAATGACGACGTCCAATGGATTTTTAACACTCCGGCCGGACGGAAAGCCCGGCGTGAAGAGAGCCTGATCCGAAGTACCGCTGTGACCAGAGGGATTCCTATTGTAACAACCGTGGCCGCCGCCCAAGCGGTAGTGACGGGGCTCGAGAGATATTTGGAAGGGAAGATGGAGCCGGTAGAGGTTAGGGAGTTCTAAAGTAGAGTATCCATTATTACTTTGATTTTAATCGGGATCATCGCTCGAATATACAAGAAAGAAGCGGATAAAGTGGAGTTTCATACCCAATATATCGCCAGTGTCACCGCCGGGTTGATCTTTAGTATTTTATTACAGTTATGTTCAATGGGAATTGATTATTTGAAAACCGGTTTCCAAAATATTCATTTGCCAAGTATTCATTTATAATGAGGAGCCGCTTTTTTACCGGGAGCCTATTTTAAATAAAGCCGTTATTAAAGCGGCCAGGCTGTGATCATTTTTTAAATCGACGGCTTGATACATGCATAGCTCGTGGCAACATAGACACTCAATACATTTTGGGTAGTCTATTTTTTTGGTTTCTCGGTCAATGGCCTGAACGGGACAACTTTCCACACAAACATTGCATTTTTTACAAATATTGATATTAATTTGAGGGCGGGTTTTAAAGAAATTGATGATACAGGTTAACATCCTGGAACGATTGGTTCCGGAATTAGATTGTCGGGGCGTTTTAAAACCGTGAAGCATCGGGATAGCGGTATAATCACCCCCGATTTCAATATTCGATAAATCGGAGCAGCCTGTGTTCTGGGAACGGGCAGCATCAAAAATAGGTAACTCGGTGATTTTTAAGCCGATCATTGCCGTGGCTACCGTATCCAGAGCCAGCGGATCGGTACTGATAAGAATCTTTTTGGCGGGGTATACTTTTCCCGAAGTGGGACCGGTTCCATCCATGGCGGTGACAGCATCCATAATATGCAACCCGGCTTTAACGCTCCGGTGAATATCGAGCAACACTTCTCCCAATGCCTGGGGGGTAGGTGCAATTTTATGGTATTCAGCCTTTCGGAGGCCGGGAATGCAGCCGTATAAATTTTTATAAGCGCCGGTATAGATACTACTCATATGGGTCTTTAATTTAGGCAAGTTGATGACCAAATCGGCCTCAAACAATGGTTTAGCCAAGTACATCCGCTGCAAGGGATCAACGGTGGAAAGAACAGCGATTACACCTTCCCGGTCGAAATTTTTCAGTTCCGCTGCTTCTTCGACAGCCACTTTTTGTAGGCCCGAAACTTCAAGGGCTCTGGCGGTTGGGGCAATCCCGGCGATGGAACCACCGGCACTGTCTCCAATCCAGACATTGCAGCCCCGGTCTTTTAAAATGCGGGTTATCGCGCGCACAAACTCAGCGTGGGTAACCGCGGCGGATTCGGAAGTTTTTGGCCCGATTAGGTTAACTTTTAACAGCACGTTCATTCCCGGGCGGACAAATTTCTCCCAACCGCCCAGATTCTGGATACCGGCGTTAATTTTAGCTGTTAATTCGGGAAGATGATAACTTGAGCATTCGTGGATGATGACTTTGCTCATGGATAACCTCCTCGTAGCCTTGGATAATCATTAAAACCACAGCCGGATCCGAAAACCGTGTTCGGTACTTCCAGATCCGGCCGTGGTTTAGTTTTTTAGTTTATTCATCAAATCACATAAAATCAACCCGCAATTGATTTTTATAATAAATCATCGGAAGGTTTGGTTTCCTGTTTTTTGGCCTCGGTGTCCGTTTGGGTCTCGGTTTCGGATTCCGTAGATTGAGATTCATCGGCGGATTCCTCGGAATCGGTGGATTCCATACTCTGGGGAGCGTTTTTGGTAAATGAACGGTATAATACAAAAACAATAATGACTACGAAAATACCGATGAACAAGATCCAGCCGATAATTGAGGTTGAGGAGTTGCTATTGCCGCCGTTATTATTATTTTCGATACCAGATTGTTGCGTGGTATTGTTGGTTAGATTACAAACAACCGCTCCCTCGGGAATACTGGATACTTCCTCTACGGTCACATCATCAAAAGAAGCCCGGCCGGTGTTGATGCTGCCATAGGTGCCAATTCCAACGGTAACGGTAAACGTGGTGATACCGGGACCGGTTTTGGCGTACATTACAAGACGTTGCCAGGTACCGTTGGTTTCCCAAGCATCCGTTGAGGATTCCAATTTGCCTTCCAGGGAGATATTGGCGCCTTTTTTATCTTTTGGGATATTGGTCGCTCTTACCCAGCAGGAAAGCATGTACATTTTATTTTCACTGACATTAACCGGTTGAATGTAACGGGAATCATTGGCTTTGTTATTGATAATTGTAATGTACTTGCTTCCTGAATGGGCATTACCTGATTCATATTTACATTCGGTGGCATCGGGACTTTTATCCCAAATGGAAGTTTGCCAGAACGCGGGAGTCGAGTCCGAATCATTTTCAAAAGAACCGTTTTGAATCAGGTTACTATCCGCACCGATAATGGTGGTGGTGTAAAAAAATAGAGTAATAAGAGAAAAAACCAATAAAATACTTTTTTTCATTTCCATCCTCCTATTTTTTTATAGTTAATCACCGGGTGGTTAAATCACTG
>JAEZJQ010000025.1 GCA_023436305.1 Bacillota bacterium | reverse complement strand
CAATGTTCCATATTCGGCATATTTGATTGAAACTCCCATATCTCCGTAAGCGGCATAACCTACATTACTGTACCAGCCACCACCGTAAGCTTCAATGGTATAATTCCCTTTTGATAGATTGATTTGATTGTAACCTAAATTAAAATTATATATCGTACTGTCATCTTTTTTTAGTCGCGCATATTGGCCTAGGACTTGCCATCCTGAGCTTACCCAATAGTAAATTTTCTGATCTTGCGGTAAATAAAAGGTTGTCGTATGGACTGCGCCATCATTGGCGCGAAGTCCAACGGTTTTTATCGGAATATCCTCTCCCTTAACGGTTATTGGAACATAAATGATGGCAAAAATACTTAAAAATATCGCCAATATCATTCTTCTTATTCCGTTCAAATTCACAATAACTCCCCCTATAAACTCAAAATCTTGACTTGATGAATGATGGTTTTATCGAAAAAACAGCAAAACCCAGCCCAAGTAATGCCTTGGCTGGGTTATATTTTCAAATCATTGATTGAAACCGATTTGCAAATCAGATTACGCAAAGTAAAAACTCTTTCGAGTATAAATTCGGTAAGAATTAATCAACAACTTAACTTGTTCAGCCGAAGGTCCAAATTAATCGGTAAATGTCCGTGAATATTATTCCTGTATTTACCATTTACTATATATAATTATACATAAAATTTAGTCAACTGCATAGGTGTAAATTTCTACTCCCTCATTCGAAAAAAGGAGTATATTTTCTACTCCTTCTAATTTATCTTGGAGTAGTTTTATACTCCTTTTTTATTTTGACCCAATAGCACTCATCAAAATGGATTCGGATACTCTTTTACAAATTTGAACCAATGCTTTTCGATACCAAATTCATCATCCCTAAAAATATAAAACAAAAGCGTATCGATGAAATCCACCGGACGCTTTTGTTTCAAGATAATAAATTACAGGTGTATCAAAATTTGATTGTGAGTTTTTATCTTTATTATGTGCTTAATGATCCATCCCTTTTACTTGCGGCAATTTTTCCAATCAGCACCATGATCAACCCCCCACCGATAAACGCCAACGCCGTAAACAAAATGTTTCCATCCAAAAGCCCGGTAAGCTGGTTGACGATTCCGCCGATCAAGAAGGCAATCACCCAGGTGGAGAGCCACATCAGGGCGGCTTCTTTTTTGCTGCGTTCCTTGAAAATAATCATCACCGAAGCGATACAGGGCACAAACAGTGTAATGGTAATCAAGGAAACCACGGTTTGTAACGGGGTCATGGCCAGACTGCTTAAACCGGCGGCTCCGAAATCACGGCGGACCACACCCATAATGAACGCGGCAGCGGCTTTACCGGGCAACCCCAGCCAATGAACCGTTAGCGGTTCCAGGACTTTTTGGAGCCAGCCCAGGATGCCGGTAATTTGAAAGAGACTGATTAACAACGATCCCAGCGCAAATAGCGGGGCGGCTTCGGTCAGAAAGCCCCAGGACTTCACCACGGTTTTTTTAAGAATATTATCCGGGCGCGGTAAGCGTAATGCCGGAAGATCGATGAGTAAATCGGTGGTCCGGCCCGGTATGATGGTTTTTAACAAACTGCCCGTAAAAACCAGCACCGCGAATATTACAATCCCGTACAAAATAACATAACCCGGCCCCACTGTGGCCAGTAACCCGGAAATAACACCCAGCTGGGCCGAACAGGGAATGGCCAGACCCAGCAAAAAGATGGCGATCCGCTTCTCCCGTTCCGAACCGAGCAGCCGGGTGGTAATTGTGGCCACAGTCACACAACCGAAACCCAGAATGATCGGAATCACCGCCCGGCCGTTCAGTCCAATCGCATTCATGGCCCGATCCACCAGCGCGGCCACCCGGGGCAAATAACCGGTATCCTCCAAAATGGACAGGAACAGATAAAAACCAATAACCAGTGGCAGTAGTAAACCCACCAGATAGGTAACCGTCATGGTCAGCAACCCGAACTCACCGCTCAACACCTGGCCAAGCGGGGAGCCGGGACGGAACCAACGTTCTAAAATCCCTCTCACCCATGGTTCATATTTCCCGGCCATGATCAATTTCTCGGTGAAATTCACCACGGTCCCCGCGACAAACACCCCGATGAATTGGTACATTCCCCATAAAGCGCCGGCCAAAATCAGCCAACCCGCCAGAGGGTGCAACATCAACCCGCTCAAAAAGTCCGCGAATGTTTGCTTGGCGGCTCCCGACTTCAGAACCTGCTGAACAATGAAGTTAACCTGCTCCCGTCTCCGGCGGTAAATTTCTTCCTGTAAATCGGCGGGAGGCAATCCATATCTTCCGGAAATCACCGGATCGCCTTCAAGATAAAGCAATGTTTCGCCCCGGCTGCTTTGAAAACCACCCGGAAAATCGGGCAATTTATCCAAAAACTCCGCTAAACCCGGCGTACTGTTTCCTGGAGTAGCCCGGTAAATATTCTCCCGGACAGCCTCCAATCCTTTCTTTTGCACGGCGATAGCCGGAAAAACCGGCACTCCCAATCGTTTGGAAAGATTCGGGACATCAATTTCAAGGCCTTTTCTGGCTACTTCATCCATCATATTTAAAACCACCAGTACCGGTACTCCGGTATCGATAATTTGTTGGGTCAGAAATAAATCCCGTTCCAGATTCACGGCATTAACGATATTGATCACGATATCGGCGCCCAGAATAATATCCCGGGCAATCCGTTCCTCATCGTTAAAAGAAGACAGCCCATACACTCCCGGAGTATCCATAACCATATCCTCTCCAAATCGCCCGGAGGAGATCTCCAAAGTGGTGCCGGGATAATTGGAAACATCCACATATAATCCGGTCAGAAAGTTAAAGAAAACCGACTTCCCTGAATTCGGATTACCCGCCAGCACTATTTTTTTAGCCCCTGCCGGAACCGGTACGGTAACACCGCTATCATGACACTGCCGCATGGGGTACCTCCTCGATTTCGATCTGTTTGGCCAGGTTTCTTCCCAAGGCCAGTTCCTGTTGATTGATCTTGATTACCACCGGACCGGCGGGAATCACAGCCTGGCATAATACCTTTTTCCCTTCGGTCAACCCGAAACGGATGGTTTGAGGCCGGATCTCCTTAGCCCCGATATTTTTAATGGTACAAAAAGTACCCTTTTTGACTTGATCCAGCGTTTTTGTTACCGTCTTCATGATCAATTCCTCCTTGGATTATTTCACCAATCCGCCGCCGGATTTGGTTTCCATCAAAGTAACGAGTCACAATTTAGAACCTGCACTTAAAGAATTAAAAACTCAAACTTTCAATTTGACAACTCGTTACTATGATTAACTTAGGATTTTTCACACCGTTTTTGTAGTGGACAAGTCTCGCAACCTGAGCAACATTGCTCTTTTTTCTTGCCTTTAAAAGACCATAGTACAATCAAAATCGCTAAAATCGTGATTCCTAACCACTCCAGCACCACCATGAAGACCATCTCCTTCTATCGATGAAGTTTTCGCGTTTGATTTAACCATTTGCGCTTAGTGGTGAATATTTGAGTTTAATATTAATGAACCACCATTTAAACGGGAATATACATGAAAATGATTAAGAAGAGATTTTGAAATTCATTATCAAAATAATATTAAAAAAAATCAGGGATTATTCTTCAAATTTTTAGTACATTCATGGCAGATCCCGTAAAGCTCCATCCGGTGCCTCAATACCTGGAAGTTGTTTTTTTGGGCCAATTTAGCCTGCAACTCTTCAATGGCGGGTTCCACTACTTCAATGTATTTCCCGCAACGAAGACAAATTAAATGGTCGTGATGTTCATGTCCGAACAGATGCTCATACCGGGTCACCCCGTTACTAAAATGCAATTCATTAGCCAACCCGCATTCGGATAATAACTTCAATGTCCGGTAGATGGTGGCGAGCCCGATGCCGGGATACTCCCGCTTTAATTGATCATATAATTCCTCCGCCGAAATATGACTCTCATTATTTAAAAAGGCGTCCAGAATCAGTTTTCGCTGGCCGGTAATTTTTAAATTTTTCTCTTTCAGGTAATTCATCAAAATTTGAGATTCATTATCATTGATAGGCATTTGCTCACAGCCTTATAAATTGATAACAGTTTTCATTTTCAATTCAATTATAAACCAATTTCCTCTGTAAGTCAATTCACAATAAGGTGCAAATAAATTATGATAGGACTTTTCAATCCACACTCCCCCCATTCCAGGAGTTTCAGACTCTCCTGATAACAGCCCCGCCGTTGCAGAATGGGCGCCTGAAGCAGCCCTGCTTTCCAAAAAGCCCCGTTGCTCTCCGACCGGAATACTAGCTCAAGAACTTTTCCTGCAATTCATCCCGGCTAAAGACGTTCAACTTGGCAAATATATTGGCGATATGCCGATAAACGGTGGCAGGACTGATCAATAACTTCGAGGCGATCATCCCGGTACTGAACCGGCGGCAAATTAACGCGGCGATCTCCGCCTCCCGCCGGGTCAAAGTCTTATAAGTGGAAGCTAAAGCAGCGGCATCGGGGAGTTGGTCGTCGTATACGACAAGTAGGGCGTGCATAGCGTAAAAATTGGAAAGATGTGGCTGGACAACTTGCATGATCGCCAGGTCCTGTTCGTTGAAGCTTCCCGTTCCCTTAAGACGGTTGATGGCAATAGCTCCCAAAAAATGACCGGTCTCTTCCAACAAAGGAATAACTAAACTACTGCCGATTCCTTGCGGGTTCATGAAATCGGCTCCATACTCGGTATGCTGCAATTGGCGCCAGTCGAGGAGTATTGTTTTCGAAGCCTTTATATTAGGCATGGTTTTCCATACCTTTCATGAATTAGTAATTTTAAATCGACCAGTTTGACAACCGCTTGATTGACACTGGATTTGGCCACTCCCAGTTTCTCCGCCAGATCAGTGACCCTGATAGACTTGTTCTGCTCGTTTAGATCAAGAATGACTTCCAAATAGTCTTCCAAGGATGGCGTCATTAGAATAGGTTCAGACACGGCTTTACCCCTTTAAAGATGGTAGTCCCACGAATTTCATTTAATTACAAACTACCATGCTGAGCTTCGCCTGTCAATCCCCGGTTCAATATTTTAACAGCGGTAGAATCCCCTTTCCTTTTCAATGACAATTACCAACCATTCAATTTCAATCCGGAGGTCCTCTTCTTTGAAGATTTTGAAATTCATTATCAATATTTATGTAAAAAAATAATACATTATGATAAATACTTATTCACACAACCCCGGTAAATTCCATATAACTCCATCCAGCGGGGCGGTTTTTTAGTATTGAAAGATTATTTTTTAGGCAATTGAGTTTACAACTCCCCAATGACGGGTTTTATTATCATTGACGGGCTTGTGTTCCAAATAATAATTGATAATGTTTTTCATTTTCAATTTTATTATAAATCATGACCTCCTTTTTTGTCAATGTATAACATAATCGTGCGGAAAGAAAAAGGGTACTTTTTTTGAAAAAATGAGATGAGACCATGTCCAATCCAATAATTCTCCGGGACGCTTGTCGTTAAATAATCAAGCGGCGCCAGCGCTATCCGGTGATGAAGGCTTTTAACACTTATCCCAAAGCCACATCCAGGAGCATCATCATCGCAAAACCCAACATCGTGCCAATGGTCGCAAAATCCGAATTCCCTGATGACTGCGCTTCCGGAATCAGTTCTTCCACCACCACGTAAATCATGGCGCCTGCGGCAAAAGACAGCGCATACGGGAGCATTGGCCTCATCGCTAAAACCGCTGCCGCACCAATAACCCCCGCCACCGGTTCAACGATTCCGGATATTTGACCGTACCAGAAACTTTTCCAGCGGGAGAGGCCCTCTCTCCGAAGCGGAATAGACACCGCCGCCCCTTCCGGAAAGTTTTGAAGACCGATCCCAATGGCCAAAGCAACCGCGCTGGCCAGTGAAGCGGAAGGAATATTGGCGGCCACCGCTCCAAAAGCCACACCCACCGCCAAACCCTCGGGTATATTGTGTAAAGTGATAGCCGTTACCAATAAAATACTGCGCTTCCAGTTTGTTTTTACCCCTTCCGCTTTTTCAATGGACATCCCCATATGCAAGTGTGGCAAAAAGGAGTCGGCAATTTTTAAAAAAGCGCCTCCACAAAGAAATCCGATTAACGGTGGCAGCCATGGCAAATTTCCCGCTTCTTCGGACATTTGAATGGCCGGGGCTAGCAACGACCAGAAACTGGCGGCAATCATCACTCCAGCCGCAAATCCCAACATAGAGTCTAAAATTTTACGGTTGATGGTTTTAAAGAAGAAAACCAAACCGGCTCCCAGCGCCGTTACAAACCAAGTAAAACCGGTTGCCGTAAATGCCTGTAACACCGGACTTGTTTCTTTTAAGAACTCCATCGGTATAAAAACCTCCTTATTATTGCTTAATATTGAGTAAATACCATTTACTCTGATTTTTAATTTACATCTATCGGCCGGAGTAATATAAAATGATACTTGAATATATTTTATCAAAATATCCGGTTTTTGCCGAGATTATAAATTCATTCCCGTGAAATAGTGATTCTTGGGAGAAGGAAAAAATAATTTTTTCCCGAATTATTCTTATACTTTTAGAGTGCTATGGTTTCTTACACTGACATCAAATATCGTAATTTTAAATCGACGAAGGAGGAATTCAATGAAAAGCTTAAAAGGAACAAAGACTGCCGAGAATTTATTAAAAGCGTTCGCCGGTGAATCCCAAGCCCGTAACCGTTACACATTTTACGCTTCAGTGGCCGACAAGGAAGGATTCAAGCAAATTAAGAATATCTTTATTGAAACCGCCGACAACGAGAAGGAACATGCGAAACGATTCTATAAACTCCTTTTGGAGGGACTCTCCGGAGAACTTCCGGCAATGGTTGAAATCAACGCCGGATATCCGGTAGCCCAGGGTACCACGGTGGAAAATCTCAAAGCGGCCGCCAGTGGAGAGAACGAAGAATGGACCGCGCTTTATCCTTCATTCGCCAAAGTCGCCGAGGAGGAAGGATTTCCCGAAGTGGCCGGTGCTTTCAAAATGATTGCCAATGTGGAAAAAAGGCATGAAACCCGGTATCTGAAACTGGCGGAAAACGTCCTGAATAACCGGGTATTTCAGAAAGATCAACCCCTCCTTTGGAAATGCGGCAATTGCGGCCATATCCACGAAGGGGCCAGCGCCCCGGCAAAGTGCCCTGCCTGCCTTCATCCTCAGGATTATTTCGAGGTTTTTGTGGAAACCTATTGAACTTATCGATAAACTCAAGGGTTGCTTGTCAAAAAGCAACCCTTGACTTACTTTGTCGATCCCCCATTATCTCTTTCTTACAACCGATAAACCAGTCAAGGCAATATTTGTCTTCATTTTGGCGCGCATCCTTGTTTGTCAACCACACATTGATACGGCCAATCCTCAGCATTACCGGTTTTTAGTTTACCATATGGAGCATTATCGAAATATTCCATCAGCGGGAACCGGTTAAGAAGGGCTGGTATCCCAAAAATCCCCAGGAGTCTGTACGCGTAACACTTTTTAGTAACGATAAACCAACTATACGAGGTATTCGAATATGTTGCTTGATACTCAATAGGCTTCAAAAACCGATTAGCCGCACAGGCTCCTAGTGAAAGAGAGCATAAAAATGTCAATTAAAAAATTTCTGCTTGCCGGAATTGGTTTTCTTGCGATTACGCTGGGGATTATCGGAATTTTTATTCCGCTGCTTCCGACAACCCCTTTTTTAATCCTGGCCTCCTATTGTTTTCTGCGCAGTTCGAACCGTTGGTACAATTGGTTAATCCATCACAAACTACTGGGCAAATATATTTATAATTATTTAAAATACAAAGCCGTTCCTTTCAGGACGAAAATATCAGCGATAATTATTCTGTGGGTGTCGATAACCTTTTCAATCATACTTACCACGAATTTACATGTCTTAATCGTTCTGATCGTGGTAGGCGTCGGGGTTAGTATGCATCTTCTATCATTACGGACTATCTGTGATGATGAGATGAAATCAGAGGAACCAACCCGGGAAAAAGGTGAGACCATTGATGAATAATCACGCCGTAACATCACCGGAGGTAAACCTTTCCCGGCTACCCGGGATCTAATCGCCGTCTACCGCGCCTCTATAAGAAGTATCCCGGTCCAAACTACGTTTGGCCTTTTGGGAAGTACTACACCGGGGATACCTAAAAATAGATATTCCATTATCCAGGTTCCTTATATCCAATTTTTGTTTTCATTATACTCCCCCATCGATGAAGCCGGTAATATTTTTAACTCGCCTTAATAACCCCCACCGTTTTTAGTTTCATAATCGGTTTCATCAGATCCCGCTCATTTTCAATGACCTGATCGATGTCCTTGTAAGCCCACCGGCATTCGTCGGTGATTTTGTTTTTGGCGGGAGTGCCCAAGGTAACATCCATTTGTTTTAAATCTTGGAGCACATCCTGGGATTTAAAGCGCCGTTCGGCTTCCTTCCGGCCCATCTTCCGTCCTGCCCCGTGAGAACAGGAATAGAAACTCTCCGGGTTGCCCAATCCTTCCACAATATAGCTATAGGAGCCCATGGCGCCCGGGATGATCCCCGGTTCCCCTTCCCGGACCCGAATAGCGCCCTTCCGGTGGATCCACACATTCTTCCCGAAGTGGTGCTCAATGGCGGCGTAATTATGATGGGCATTCACTTCCATATCGATATCGATCCCAGAAAAACCGGCGTACTTTTTAACCGAATTAAAAACAATATTTTTCACCCGCTCCATCATTAACTGCCGGTTCTCCCTGGCGAAATCCAGGGCCAGATTCATCCAGACAATGTAAGCTTTCCCCGGCTCCGAATCCACCGGTAAAAAGGCCAGATCCCATTCCGGCAAGACCGATGAACGCCATTCCAGGTTTAAACCTTTGGCAAGCTGATTGTAATACCGGCAGATTTTATAACCAAGGTTACGGGAACCGGAATGTAACATGACTCCCAGGAATCCTTCCTCATCCTCCTGTAATTCAATGAAATGATTACCGCCCCCTAAAGTGCCGGCTTGATAATATCCGGACTCAATCTCCCCCAATAATTCCCGGGGAAATTCCAGGTCATACGATTTTTGTTCAAATTGATCCAGGACGGCGCAGTTCTGGGGCTGTTTATGATGGGCGAAACCCACCGGGATTTCCCGCATGATGGCCCCAATAATCTGTTTAACCAGTTGCCCGTTGGGAGTTCCCACGGTTTTCAAAAGCCGCGCCGGGATATTGGTATGAATAAAACCCATGCCGCAGCCGATATCGACCCCCACCGCATTGGGAATAATCACCCCGTCTGTAGCCAGGACCCCGCCGATAGGCATGCCGTATCCCGCGTGGGTATCGGGCATTAAGGCCACATGCTTGAAAGCAAAAGGTAAATTGGCCAGGTTCAGGCTTTGAGTCAAACACTCAGACTCTAAATCTTCTTGTTTTTTTAACCATACTTTGATAGGTACCTTTTGTTTATTTTGATGATATTGGATAAACATGATTATGACCTCACCTTACTTGGCCGGATTCCATGGCCGCCGCCATCCCGAATCCACTTCCGGCTCATCACTATCTTCAGTCATATACGGCTGGGTCGACTTTTTAATTTGGGCCCATTCCTCCGCTGTTATATGTTTCGCCTTATACATCCGGACCCGGTATTGATTGGGCTTCGTATCTATAATGACAATGTAATACAAAAATCCAAATTCTGGAAAACGTTCCACAGTGGTCAAATACTCATGGATAAAACTACCTTTCAATTGATAGTGAAATAATACCAAAATTCGTTACAATTATTGATACTCCTTCGAAAAAAACGATAAAAATTGATTTTATCCGTTATATTGAGAATGGATAAATTACATCAAAATAAACTGGAATTATTGCCGATTATTTCAGATCCGGATACATTATGAAAGATGAATGAGCCGATGAATTATAAGAGTACCGAAGTAATGTTAAGTAAAAACCCGGTTTGGGAACCGGGTTTAACGCGTTAATTGAATGAATTATTGTTCATGAATTCAAAGAATGAAAATACTAATACACATATAACCCCATCACATAAGCGATTGTATAACAACAAAGCCCTAGAATAAAAACCAATGTAAGAACGAGGTCGCTAAAACGGTTTCGCGCCAGTAACGCCGTAATCAGATAAATCGGAAATATACCCATCAGATATCTTCCGCCACTGATTAACCAGGTGATGGTGAGACAAAGGAAAAGATAAGCAAATGTATAAGCAATATAGGAGATACGAATCTTTCCCAAGGCATAAAACATCATCAAAATGATTAAAAAGACCAGGATAACAAGAGGCGCCCACATGCATGCGGTATCGGCAGGTTTCCATGTTAACGCGTTGGTTAAATGAGTGCCAAGATTGGCCGCAACATTTAATTTTA
This sequence comes from Bacillota bacterium, assembly GCA_023436305.1. Taxonomy (GTDB): domain Bacteria; phylum Bacillota; class UBA4882; order UBA8346; family UBA8346; genus JAEZJQ01. Next base: position 39,379 of record JAEZJQ010000025.1, on the reverse strand, counting down.
ATTCATGACACCAGTGTTGATTCTGATAAGTAAGGAAGGTTAACCAATTCCGGTAACTACTTTGTTGATTAAAAGATAAGTAAATTGGCCGAGTGGAATTAGTAATAAATTCGAACCTCGCTTAATTAAATCGGAAAAGATTTGTTTCCAATTTTTTTCTTTCAGCATTTCAATAAATTTGGTCTCCGCGAAATATTCAATTGCCACCGGCACCAACAACAGGATCCCGAAATTTCGCGTCAAACTGGCTAAACCACCCAACACCCCCGTTAAAAACCATTTTCTTTTTCGCATATAATAAAAAGTCATTATGGTCAAAGCAATGAATAAACTATCGGAAAATACAAGCCCCAGGAAAAACGAGAACGGGAAGATTACCAGAAATTTTACGGCATTAAATGCCACTTGTTTATCAAAATCAATATTTACCAATTTATAAAGGTATACGCAAGCAACTATCATACTGAGAGTGGATACCAGAATACCGGATATTATATAATTACGGACCAGGAAATTTACGATTGCTATCAAAATTGGGTATAAAGGATAAAACACAATCAGAAACCGGTCATCGCCGTGGTTAACGTACCAATTCTGGGCAATGTTGATATAAAGTGGAGAATCCGCTTTATACCAACGAAACTCAAATAAATTAAAAATATTTTCGGCGCGGTTTGTAAAAAGTATGATTGCCATGGAACCAATTAAGAATATCAAAACCCGGGAGGCAATTACAACAGTGGTCATACCGAATACGAGTTTAAAATTGTTTTCTGAAAGACCCAATTTTCTAGGGATTCCGGTGGTCAATCCATGAAAAAACCCCGGTTGTCCAGTTGGTTTATCGGTTTCTGTTAATTGTTCAACCTTTGGCTTTAAAACTCCTAAATGTTTTAATATAAAATAACATATGCCGAAAAAGATAATTATTAACAAAAACGTTAGAAAATAACCAATTCCCGTTGCAAGATTCAAACTTCTCCCCTCTTTCTTTGAAACAAAATTTCCCGATGTTCCATGCCACCCTCTACGCCATTACTCAAACCGCCAGAGTTGATTATCGTTTCCGTTATCGAACCATTGAATAATAGGGTCGCCTTCCTTCTTCGAAGCTTCTTTTACATCCAGCAGTTTCCCGCTCTTCTTATTCTGAAGCTTATAATAACCGGAGCCGGCATCAACCTTTTGCCAGAGTTGAAAATCGCCGCCGATATCCGACCATTGGACAATTTCAGCACCGGCCTCCATGGAACCGCAGTATACAGACAAAAGTTTTCCGCCCAGCTTACTCTTGATTTTAAAATAGCCGGAACCGGCGTCGATGAGTTGCCAAAGCTGGTTTTCGCCCCCGTTATCGCCCCACTGAATAATACTGACGCCATCCATTATATAACAACTGGTTACATCCATTAATTGATTGCTGTTCTTGTTCTTTATTTTATAGTATGTATTCACTTTACCCATATTGTTCTTAAAATCAAATTCCGGGGGGACAGGCCGGACGTAACCATAAATATTGATATACATCAGTGAAACCGCCAAACCAATCCAAAAACATCGAATGATCAAGTCCGAACTTTTCATCATTTTTAACACCTCAATGAATGATACTTTTTAATACTATTATACTATAGTTTTTATATATTGAATATTAATAAATAAATCATCTGTCGCATAAATTTTATATTTATTGTTTTGGTAGTGGAAACAGTGCAAAAATCGTTCCTGCAAGAATCACATTCCAAAGGAATATTTATTTTTCTTTTTAAACCCGCTTGACCCTCCAGTTACTGGAGGGCTTATTTTTATTTTATAACAATCTTGTGAGGAGGAATAAACGATGAAAAAAACGGCTTTCATTATCGGATCCATAATTATGATCGGATTGCTTGTCAGTGCATTCTTTTATTTCAAAGCAAGTATGGGTGTTCCGGTAAGTACCACCGGAGCGGTAATTGAACTAAAAAATTTTTCAGCCCTGAAAGGAGAACATTGTGAAAGTTCGGCGATGTTAAATGCGCTTCACTACCAAGGAGTGGACCTGAGTGAGAATTTAATCAACGGATTCGGCAGTTCGATGTCATTTAATTTAATATTGAACTCCGGTTTTCCGTTTTTAGGCACCCGAAACACTTATATGAAGGAGAACTTCCAAAAGGCTACCGGTATTAATTTCCTGGAATTAAAGTCCACCAATCCCCAACAAGCGTATGATCTGGCCAAACAAGTTTTAAAAAGAGGCATTCCGGTTGTCTTACGGGTTGATATGCGTTACCTTCCTTATTTATGGAACGGCAGGTACGGTTCAAAATATACTTCTTTCGGGTGGCATTTTGTAACACTGGTAAAACTTGATGAACGGGCTGGGTATGCTTGGGTAACCGATACCAGCCGTGGCCTTTGCCGAATAAAAATTCCGGATTTAATGAAGGCGCGCTCTTCACAAGAAGGCCAATTTAAGGCGGATAATTATGCGTATTATTTTGTAAATCCGGCCGCGGTACGGATCGATTACCAGGCAGCCCTAAAACACTCATTGAAAACCATCATCAACGAATATCAAAAAACCGACGGAACATTGGCGCAGTTGCATCAATTACCTAAAAATATCGAGAATATTGAAGCATTTCTGTCAAGCAAGTATATGCTTAAATCGCTTTTTTTCACCTTCTATGGCTATATTGATGAATTTGGCACCGGCGGGAACGGCTTCCGTGATTTTTACCGTGATTTTTTACAAGAGCTGGGGTTAAAACTTAATAACTCAAGTATAAGTATAAGCCAAACGGCATTGGCCGTGGACCAATCATGTCAACAGTGGCACACTCTGGCGGCTGAATTCAAGAAAATATCCGAAATCATCGATAAATATTATGGGAACACAAAAAAACGGAGCGCCCTGTACCGGAAAGCCGCCGAAGCAGCCCGGGATTTATATCTGGTGGAAACGGAAATGCTGAATCAAATAAAAAATTTAAATGATCATCTTTGATACTGATAATTAAGACCAATTCGCATCGAATTGTATCAGATTGAATGCAAATCGGTTTAAGTTGCTTCCAGTTAATAATTCTATCAATGAAAGCAACTTAGTATAAGGTATGGTGAATCATGGTGAAATATCAAATTGGTGATTTCTCGAAAATATCCCGATTAAGCGTTAAGACCTTGCGTTTTTATCATGAATGCGGTCTTTTGGAACCGTCCGAGGTGGATGATTCCTCGGGTTATCGATACTATACCGAAAAATCGTTGGAGAAAGTCAGAGTAATTCAAGTCTTAAAGAGCTTGACTTTTCATTGAAAGAAATCAAAACCATTGTTGAAACCGATACCGATGACTCGGAATTGCTGGATTTCCTTCACAAGAAAGCGGATGAGGTCCGCCGGAAAATAATCCGGTATGCGGAAATTCAAGAAAAGTTGGCTTTATTCATCAGACAGGAGGAGGAGTTTGCAATGACCAACCTGAGCAACGAAATGGTTATTAAAGATATCCCCGATATTTTAATTGCTTCGATACGTTTTAAAGGAATATATTCCGAAGTTTCAGGGATTTTCGGGAAGCTGATGCGGCATTGCGGCCGGTACTGTAATGGTATACCGTTTTGTCTGTATTATGACGCCGATTATAAAGATGATGACGCGGATATCGAAGTATGTATACCGGTCAAACAGGCCGTGAATACCGGTGATATTACGAGCCGGAAGATCCAGGGCGGTAAAGCTTTGACCAAAATCCACCAGGGGCCTTACGAAACCATCGGCGAATCCTATAAAGTGATCTTTGATTATGTCAACTCCACTCATATGAAAATCGCACTGCCGCACCGGGAAGTATACTTGAAAGGACCGGGGCTAATTTTACCGCGGAATCCAAAAAAATTTGTTACCGAGATCCAGATGGTGGTTGAATCGTAATTAATACGAGAATCTGTCCATTTCTATCCCGAGTGGTAATACCAATATGAAAAAGGGGCTGTCTTAAAGAGTATGAAGGCAGCCCCGTGCCACTTAACGAAATAACGCGGTAATCATTAGTACCTAAAGTTCATTTTTGAATCATATTCTTGCAACCATTGAATAACACCGCTTATTTCTCCTTTACAAGTTGATTCCATTCTTCATAAAGCAAACTTACTTGATGCACCAGCGCGTTATATTCCCGGTAAACCTGGTACGGAGTATCCCGATTGAATCCTTCCTCCAATTCTTTCATCCGTTTTTCCAATAATTCGATTTGAGTCTCGATGGAGGCCGGATCGATATTTTTACCGGATCGGTCCGGCTTCACCGGAGGCTGTGGCCGTGATTTCACCATCGAGGCCGGTGGTGATTTTCGCACAGCCGGTTTTTCCGGTGGTTTACGATCAATCTCATCCGGTTTTGCGTTTAATTTGCGATAAACATCGTAATTTCCTTCGCAAGAAATTATCTTCCCGGATTCAATAGCCAAAATTCGGTTAACACAGCGGTTTAAAAAATATCGATCATGGGAGACGGCGATTATGGTCCCTTTAAATCCGTCCAGTGTTGTTTCCAAAGCTTCCCGGGCCGGCATGTCGAGATGATTGGTGGGTTCATCCATAATCAGACAATGGGGTTCATTCAGGCAGATGCAGGCCAGAGCCAAACGCACTTGCTCGCCCCCGCTTAACACTTTAATTTGTTTTTTAACCTCATCCCCGTAAAACTGAAACCGGGCCAGATAATCGCGGGCTTCCCGGTCGGCTAACTCCTTCACGGAAAGCACCTCTTCCCAAACGGTACGTTCTTTATCCGCAAAGTGAATCTCCTGGCCCAGATAACCGTATCGGACCCAGGGTCCCAACCGGGCAACTCCATCAAATTGCCAGTCCCGGCCCAGCAAAATATTGATCAAGGTGGTTTTACCGCTGCCATTGGGGCCAATTAAGCCAATCCGCTCCCCGCCCCGGATTAAGAACCGGGCCGCATGAAATATAACCACTTCGCCATAACGCTTACTTAAGTTCTCCGCTTTGGCAATTTCAGCGCTGACGTGTTGCGCCCGGGAAAGAGCCATATTTAATGTAGCCGTCTTAAAAAGATGCTCGGTGGCCACCGTTTCTTTAATCCGGGTGTCCAATGTTTCCTGGAGGCGTTCTCCTGCTTTAACCCGGCTGTTAGCGGCATTAATCCGGCGCATGCCTTTGAGTTTGGCAACCAGTTCATTATTGATCCGGATCTCCCGTTTGATTCTTTTTTGTTCGGCCATCATGTAATCGCGCCGGCGTTCTTTTTGGGCTAAAAACGTACTGTAATTACCGCTTTTTTCATGGATTCCCCCCGCCGCCAACTCGGCCACCCGGGTGGCTACTTGATCGAGAAAATAGCGGTCATGGCAGACCAATAACACACCTCCCGGGAAACGGCGCAGAAATTTCTCCAGCCACTCGATGCCGAACAGGTCCAAATGGTTGGTAGGTTCATCCAGGATTAACAAGTCCGGTTCCAGGAGCAAGGTACGGGCCAAGGCTACCCTCATCTTTTCACCGCCGCTCAACGTGGAAACCGGTTGTAATAAGGCTTCCCGGCGCAAACCCAAACCCAGCAGCGTCGATTTAACCTTGGTTTCCAGATTGTATCCGTCCATTTTTTCATATTCAGCGGTAAGCCGGGCATAGGAATCATAAAGGCGCTCCAAAGCCTCGGTATCACCGGCCATTTCCGGCGCGGCCATCCGGGCTTCGGCCTCTCTCAACTTTCGTTCCAGATGAAGTACATGCTCAAAAACCTTGGCGGTCTCTAGAATCGCGGTATTATCCTGAAGTTCCGTCAGGCTTTGGGAAATATAACCCACTTTAGTGTTTTTGGCGATGATCACCCTGCCGCTGTCCGATTGTTCCAAACCCAAGGCAATTTTTAGGATCGTAGTTTTCCCACTGCCATTCGCCCCTACCAGGGCCAGTCTTTCACCCCGGTGGATACGCAGGTTGACTTCATTTAAAAGATTTCGGGTTCCGTATTCCTTAAAAATATTTTCCATAACTAGTAAGCTCATTTTCCGATCCCCTTTTCGTAGTATTAAGTACTATCTCAAGCCAAACAAAAAAGACCGCGGAGCTTATCGCGGCCTTTTAAAAATATTCAGGGATCGTTAACGCGTTGATGCGGATCAGCACTTAAAAAGTCTTTACAACCCGGTGCTTCGTCCGTAGCGATGAACCGTGAAAAATAAAAGCCGCGAAATCGCACTGCTTTCCGCGGCTAAAAGTTAACGAAGATAATGGCGCCATTAAAAATAGGGGTTGAATAGACACCGATCTCACGTCTGTAGACATTGTTCTAATCGCCAGCAAACATTTATCAAGCAAACACTAATAAACCACCCGAAAGGCCGGGGGGTAATTTACCGCCTGTTTGATAATCACCGGAAATTTTAGTTCACGGCGTCGGTTTCTGGCGAGTTTCAGCTCCGGTCAAAGCAGTACCGATATTAAGCTTCTTTGGTCAATGCACGGAGCAGATGCCGGAAGTCAACGCCAGTATGGGATTTAAGCGGCTGATCATTACTTGTTACCTCACATACTGGTTATCGGCCAGCGCCTTACTGTATAGACGTTAGCGCACATTAAGTTAATTATACCAAAAATCAGCATGAATTACAAGAAAATCGGATTTACATACTAACTGTCCATGCCTGCAAGAGGAATGAAAATTATTTGATCTCTTTGCTCTTTAAAAAGAGAAACCACAATCCTTCGTAGCCTAAAAGAATCTTTACCGGTGGAAATTGGATTGAATGTTTTTTGACCTCGGAGGATTCGTGTTCGAAGAACACGCTGGTTTTCCTTTCGAAGGACAAAAGGATCTATGGTTATATTTTCGTTTTAAAATGTTAATCAAACATGTTTAATTCCTGGCAAGTTCTTTCACGATCCGGGCCGGGTTTCCCGCAACCACCATATTGTCCGGAACAGATTCCGTTACGACACTATTGATACCGACAATACTGTTTTTTCCAATGGTAACCCCTTTTAAAATAACAGAGCCGGCTCCAATCCATGCATTGTCCATAATTTCCACCGGTTTAATAACCAACCGTTCCAAATCATCACCGATGTCGTCCCTCTGTTCCATGGGATGCCCATCACAATCCATAATGAAAACCTGGGGCCCAAAAAGTACATTATTCCCAATCGTGACACTCTGGTATGAAACGATAGAGGTACCGTTCAAGGTAACGTTATCGCCGACGGTAATCATGCCGATCCGATCCGGAGCTGTTTTGACGATGGTTAAATGAACCGCTCCCTTGGGAAACGGAGAATTTATCCCGGAATCCAGATGAATACAATTACCGAACCGGATCCGGCTTATAAAATCCGCTAAATTAATTTGATGATCGATTCTGGATGTGTAACAAATATATGGAACATCGGTAATTCCTAATAATTTTCCCCATATAATCCCCGATTTTCTCATACGGGAATATGTATTATGCATCATCATCTGTGTGGTCCGTTTTCGGGAAGGTTGTGTTACGTAATAGTTTGTAAATATTTGTTTTGGAAACAGAAGGGAATATTGCTTCACGTATTTTGATCGATAATAATTCATAAGAATTGACATTGACATTTCACCAACCGTTTCGTGTGTTTAGTGTACTTTTATTGTTTTAATTCATCCGGCTTATCCCGGCTCGCTATCGTTTATCACCCTGCGTCCTCCGGTGTAGCATTTATAGTAATAGCCTTCATCAAGCGGACTGATCCGCACCGCCCCATATCCGGAGGAAGCATGAATGAACCGGCTATCACCCAGGTAAATCCCCACATGGTTCACAACGGTAGACCCTTGAGTCTTAAAAAAGACCAGATCCCCCGGCTGCAAGTCCTCCATGACCGGGACTTCCGTGCCGGTATCCTTTTGCAAATCGGCCCGATGAGGTAAACTGATCCCGAATTTGGTGAATATGTACATGGTGAAACCCGAACAATCAAAACCGCGTGGTGAATCCCCACCGTAGATATAGGCGATTTCCAGGAAACTCTTGGCATAAGCGATCAGCTCGTCCGCGCCGAATGTAGTGAAGCGGTTCCTGGAAGTAACGGGCGGCAAAGGTTTTACCTCGATAAATTGGCGGTAAATCCAGCCGGTTTGGCCTTCTTTCAGTTGCACTTTATACCAGCGCCCGGACTGTTCCAAAATGACCACCGGCAATCCTTTTGGCAAAACGGTAATAATGTGGCCGTAGGGGCCGGGGTCGACACGTAAGTTGACATCTTCGCCATTAATGATGCCGGATTGTAACGCAGCCGTTCCGTGAACTACGGTTGTTATAAAAATAAAGGTAATTGATAAAATAAATAATAAGAAGATCCTGGCTTTCATCGGTCTTGCGGAAACTCCTTTCCTGGTCCCACGTGGCAAGGGTAAGCTTGTATCTTTTTTTAGTTTTCGGCAGATTGGCCGGTTAAAAATAGGGGTGACAAAATTCACAGCCGATGCCGACGATTGTAACCGTAACAGTCAATTAGACCATTCTTTCACAAATTTTAAGTTCTACTTTATTTTTCATTATCCTCTAAAACCTGGAACTTTGTTGCTTTTTAACTTCCAAGAAAGTATAAATATCCGGTCCCTGAGATATTCCAAGTATTCCGATTATATTACTTGTAATTGCTACCATGAATTATCCTTATCATTGGATTTGGTTTCAAATGAATTGCACAAACCGGTATTTGGGAATAGTTAGATTTGAAAATGGAATGAAGTTTTCAACCATTGATTGATTCCGGTTCCACCCGGAACCAAATTGAAGGTATAGGTAACTTCCAGACTATTATAGTTATTAAGCTTGAAGATCGCCCCGAAACTTGCCGGAATTATTTTCGAAGAATCTTTCTCTAAAACCAGGGAGTCTTGCGGCGTTAAATAATTGATGCTCAAATGGCAGATCGTTCGAAAGGTTATTTTGGCTCCCACGTCATATTTCAACTGCCTGTCATTCCATAACAACCCGTAACGGCACTCACTTGTCCAGGAATTCGAGATGGGGAAAACGGAAACCATATCCAGCCGGATCTCGCGGGAATCCAGGCCCCTGGTAAATATATTGAATGACCACTGATAATCGAATACAAGGGTCCGGTTTTCGGAAATTTGATAATACAGGTCAATCCCATAAAGGTTCAAGGTATGGGTTGAGTTTTGAGATAAAACAATATCCAGCCAATTATATATTAACTGGACCGACCACGGATTTTGATCATACTCCACCGTCATCGTATGATATCGCTGAAACGCCTCGGTATACAACCCGGTTTCATTGGACTGAAACCGGTTAAAAAAATCAATACCGATGGACGCCGATAAATTGTCCTTCGTACATGCGTATACCTCGTTGGGTATGGAAAGATAAAACAATACAAGGATAAGCGTCACATATAACATTCCTTTTTTCTGCATGAGCCGCTCCGTATCCGAAATATTTTTCGGTCAAAGATTTCCATTGGGCTTCACCGAAAGTTACAATTAATTTATTTCCGTTCTTCAATTTTTATGCCCCCGGGGTTCTTTTTGTTCATCTCCTCTAATGAAAATCCATTAACTACTCCGATAATTAAGGCGTTTCATTGATTGCAACAAAAAACCCCGATTAAATTCGGGGCTGGTTTACTCGACAAAACCATTTTAAATTATTTCGCACACATTCGTTCTTTATATTCACGCCGGACCATCACCGTGTTGGGATGAATGGTAGCGTAAATCGGAACATATTATGGTTGAGATGCTTGATAGACATCAAACGAATCATTATAACTTTTAAACTCCAATAATTTCCCATCATCACTTAATATTATGGAATGAACAAGCTCCGAAGTAAAGGTCTCTCCGGTAGAACGCCAAACTAACTCTTCATGGGCAAGATAATCAATGTGGTTGCCTTGACCAACAATATATCGACAAGTTAGCGTTTGAGTATAGTAAGCAACCCCAAATAAGTTATTTACAAATTGAAGAAAACCATCTTTTCCATAATATTTACCCGGATAAACACAATTCGGATCTCCCTTAAGAATAAATACAAAACTATCGTCAAGTTTATCCAATAGTGCCGGGATATTACCCGTGGTATATGCCGCATAAGTATCCTTGATAAGATGTAGTGAATCGAAATTTAGCGCATGTATATCAAAAATCATATTTCCTTTGAAGTCTTCAACATATTTGCTTCCTCCCGGCTGGAAGGCGGTATACCATGAATACGTATCATAATATAAACGTAAAAACTTTATTTTACCATCGTCATTTAACATCCAATTATATACTAATTCGATATTAACTGACTTACCGGATGAACGGACTTTTGTATTGAATTGAACATGGGAATTGATATAATCATGATTCACAAGATTAAACTGAAAAGTCAGTTGCGCATCGCAAAATGAAGAACAAAAATCTCTCACATATCTTTTAACATCTTTTCTTCCGTTATAAGTGCCTGCAAGAGGAACTATTCCGGCTTTTCCGGTAATCTCGAATGTTACATCATTGGATAATAGCCGTTCTATCTGTTCAGCATCATGCCTTCGTAAATAGAAAATGAATTTCATGATAGTACGCAACTTTCGATCATCTTCGTTAAATATCCCTTCCGTTTTGACACAATCTAAAATTTGTTTCATCACATCACCCTCTTTTTTCAGATTTGGGGCAACAAAAAACAACCCATTTCGGTAACCCGGCCGCCCTAGTTAAACGTTTTCTTGAACATTGCATTCTTCCAACATTTTGGACTTTAGGCCCGTGGCTTTGCGTCTCCAATTTTCATTGGATTTGCCATTTCGGACAAAGTTGTAATTATATGGTTACAATTTTTTCCTGTATTTATATTATAACACATAAAAGAAATAATTCAATAAATAAAAGTGAATAAACTCTTTTCATTTTAGCAAATCTTTTGTCCAGTTTGCCGGATTATTAATGATATAAATAATATAATAAATGATATAATAACGGATCGCGGCAAATTCCTCTTCATTGCGTATTTCCCAACTCACCGTCTCCATCACGGGCATTAAGACCCGTTTAACTATGAAAAATACGAAAGATATGTACGAAGGATTGCATCGTCTTTATTTTACCCTTTACACTTTAACTTTACACTTTTCATTTTTCTTCCCCCTCACCATATGCCAACCTCCTTAATATGATGGATCAAATCCGTCCAAAGGAGGTGAGAAACTTTGAATCAAATCCGGCGCTTGGCAATCATGGGAATATTGGTTTTCATATTCATCATCGGCTTCACCCCAACTGTCTACGCCGCACCCAGTTTAAAATGGTGTGTTGATTCCGTATATTACGACAATCAGGGCAATCTAGCCGTTTCCGGCTATTTCTACAATGATGGGACCCATACCGTGACCTGGGTGAATTATATTAATATTCAAGTATATTTCCGAACCGTAGGCACGAATTGGTGGCTAAAAGCTAAAACTTCGTTTACAGACTTAAATGTCTATATCAGGCCAGGCGAAATAAGCCGATGGATACTCCGGATCTCTGGTGTGGACTATTCTTATTTTGATTATTGGTTTGTGGACTGGCAAGCCGACTACACATACCTCTAATGAACAGCCGTCCAGAAATTAAACCTCAGTCCAACTGGGGTTTAATTGGCTATTTCTGGAATAATAAAAACAAATGATTGCCACCAACACACCCCAATGATATATTAAGATTGATACTATCCCAAACAATGGTTTTTTAGTGGTGATACCCAAAATGAACTTATTTACCTCCCGGACAAACCATGCGGGCCGCCCCGCTGCCCCATGATTGCCGCCAAAATGGTGAAGTTTATGATAAGCACACTTTACAACAAATATATCAAACGCAAATTATTCAACAAAATTTTTATCACCTTTTCCACCGCCACCGTAACTTCTTTTCTGCTGTTTGCCTATATGACCTCCGTCAACATCGGCGCTTACTACCGGAATAAACTCAGCGAATCCAATGAACAGGTGCTGGCGGATACCGCCGGTTATCTGGAACAGAAAATAAACGCGGCCACGGATATTATCCAGAGCTTGTACACCAATCCCTTACTGTATTCGGAAATACTTTACCTCATGGAAAACGGTTACAATAAACATCTGGAATATAAGTTGGACAAGCTCTTTTCAAGCCGGGAGAACCGGTATAACGGATTTGAAAACCACTTTCATTCCTGCCTCAACAGGGACAGCGGCCTGATCGGGATCTGTATATACAGTGACAAACAGGACAAAGCATTTATCTACTCCTCTAAAAGCCGGATTGTATACCCCAAAGACGGGTATATCAGCAAGCATCTGAAAGAATCAATCCGGGACTCTTATTCCCTGAGGGTAATACCAGCCCACTCCACCCATTATCCCGGAAACACCACCGGCCAAGATATGGCTTTTTCAGTGGTTTATGGAGTAAAAGAAAAATTCAGCTCAAAAACCACCGGTTTTATTATCATAGATTATGCGGTAGATACCATGAAAAATTACTTGGTCAAATCCGGGACACACTCACGCGCCCGTAAAGATTATCCGGGGAATGTAATCGCGCTTACCCCGAAAGGCGAGGTAATTTTTGATCTGTCAGGCCGGAAATATGGTAAACCGTACCCGGAATTCGAGGCCCTAAAAAAAAGCCGGAAAGGTACCGGGATTTACCGGGACAATGTAATTCATATCACCACTTCCGCAAGCACTGGACTTTTAATCGCCACCATCCTTCCCCAAAAAGCCATTCGCCAATCCGCGTCAAGCTCCGAAAAAACCGTTTTCCTCATTGCTCTCAGTTGTATCATCGCCATTTTGATATTTACCCGTTTTGCCGTCCGCACCTTTTCCAAAAGAACCGGATCGGTTACCGAAGGCATTAAAAAGATCAGGCAAGGTGATCTTTCCGCCAGGATTCCCGTGAAAAAAAACGGGGATGAGCTGAGTGAAATCGCGCTTAGCTTTAACGCCATGTGTGAGGATTTAAACAGTCATATCCGCCGGGTGTACCTGGCGGAAATAAGCCGGAAAAACGCCCAGATCAAGGCGCTACAAACCCAGATTAACCCGCATTTTCTCTATAAACACCCTGGAGTCGATCCGAATGCGCGCCCTGGCAAGCGGAGCCAGGGACGCCGGGGATATGATTTATTTACTCGCCGCCCTTTTCCGGAACTCGATCAAGGAAGATATCGTCGTCAGTATCCACGAAGAAATCAAATACGCTAAAATGTATCTGGAACTTAATAATAGAAGACTGGGGGATAAGATTTCGGTGGAATTTGATGCCGGTGAAGAGACGCTGGACCTGGGGATCATCAAACACACCATCCAGCCCGTCATTGAAAACTACATCATTCACGGCATGAATGCCGCCCGGAAGGATAACCGGCTAATGATCACGATTTCGAAAAGTAATGAGGACATTCAAATACGGGTTTTCGACAACGGCAACGGCATCCCAAAAGAAAAGCTAGACATCATTGTCCAATCCCTGGAAACCACTGGCGGGGAAAATGTGCTCGCCCGCGGCTCCAATATTGGCCTTGTTAATGTGAATGAAAGAATCAAGCTGTTATTTAGCCGTGAATACGGTCTGGCGATTCAAAGCCGGGAAGGAGCCGGAACCACGGTTTTCATTAAAATGCCCGCAATGTCAAGGGAGGAAATGGAAAGATATGTTCAAGGTACTGATTGCGGATGACGACTCCGCGATTGTCGAAGGGCTCAAGAAAATGGTTCCCTGGGAAGAATACGGTTTGGATATTCCGGGGATGGCCTTTAATGGTTTGGAGGCCTGGAAATTCATGGCCGGACACGGGGTGGACATCCTGATCACCGATATCAGGATGCCCTTTTGGGACGGGCTGGAGCTGATCCGGAAAGTGAAGGAAGCCGGGCTAAATACCCGGTTTATTGTATTAAGTGGATATGATGATTTTGCATACCTAAAGGAATGCATTAAACTGGGTATTGAAAACTATCTTTTAAAACCGGTCAATGAACAGGAACTGTTGGCCACGCTGGCCGGTACTTTGGATAAAATCCAGGCAGGCCGGACCCGCGAGGCCGATTCAAGGAAAGATATGGACATCATCCGGAACAACATTCTCTACCGCTGGATTACCGGCACGATTGATGAAGACGAACTGAATGAACGGTTCTTTCTACTAAATATTAAACCCGGTACCACATCCTATGCGGTTTGTATCTTACGGGTATTGGCGGATGGGGACACTGGTATCGATTATCACACCCTGATTCCGAAAGCTGAAAAAATTTGCCTGGAAATTGTTAATAAGTATCGTTCCGGACTGGTATTCGCTGCTCCGGACGGGGAGATTGTATTTTTATTCACCGGCTGCCAGGATTCGGCCGGCGATTCATTATTGAGACCCATACTTAAGGAGTGTCTGCTTTCCGTGAAACACTCTATAAACCTGCCACTGTTTATCACGAACGGCGGCTTTGAAAACAACCGGCGGCTGGTCCGCCGCAGCTACCGGAAGGCCAGGGAATTGCAGCAGTATTCCTTAATCTTTCCTCCGGACAGCATCCTGGATGATACGATCAAGGGTACGCAGGCGAATGTCCAAATGGGGCCAATCATCTCCACTGACGAAATCACCAGAATGGCGGCCTGCAAGGATTTGGAAGGGCTCCTTGGTCATATCGAAAAGGGATTTAACCAAATCAAGGGGATGGAGGGGATCACCCCGGCCCTGGTGCAAAACGTGGCCACTGAAATACTCATCGCGGTCATTAACGGCGGGTTGGCCACCGGTGGAAAAAACGGCCTGCTTACCGAATTGGGGCGCCCTATTTCAGATATTTACAGGATGCAAAGCCTTAACGAGATTATCCGGTTTACCAAAGACGCCACTACCAGAGTTATTGATCATCTGGCCCAAAGCTACGAGCGGATCAATCCGGTAATCAAAAGGGTGATGGCCTATATTAAAACCAATTACTCCGAAGAAATATCCTTAAAAACTCTGGCCGCCGCTTTCAATGTCAACCCCCACTATCTGGGCCGGTTGTTCAAGGAGGAATCGGGGGAATTCTTCTCCGACTATCTGAACAAAATCAGAATAGACAAGGCCAAGGAACTTCTTTTAAACACCCATCAAAGCATCCGGGAAGTGTCACTTCAGACCGGTTACACTGATCCCAACTATTTCTACACATTGTTTAAAAAATATACGGGTGTATCACCGGCTGAGTTTAGAAATCAATAAACTAGGAGTCTGTGCGCGTAACACTTTTTAGTAACTTAAAACTATTATGGTTTTAAAACCACTATATGTAACATTAGAATATGTTACTTGATACTAAATAGGCTTCGAAAACCAATTAGCTGCACAGACTCCTAGCACACCCCTTCACCGTTCAATTCCCCTCTCCCGGAGCCAGACATCGAGCTGCCTTTGCTGTTCGGCCATGACTTTCGCGAGCCCCGCCGCTTGATACTTTTCAATGACCTTCGGCAAATATTTTTTAGGTTCCACTGCTCCCACAAAAAGCGGTCCTTCAAATTCCTCAGTGACCTCGGTGATTTTCTCAATCTCGTTTTTTACAGGTTCCGGGTTAAAATGAAACTTTAGGAGCGGTGATATGATTGCGGCATTGTTAAACTCTTTATAATCCTCTTGCACCGTTGTGGGACTAAAAGGAAGGGAATAGGCTAATGTCGTATTTCCGAAGGTGAACGGTTGAATATAATAAGAATTGCCACATGGCTCAATGACATTTCCGGATTTTTTTTGATAATGGACGCCCTCGATTCCATAAACTAGCAAGTTATAAAAGTATTTATCCGTATTCAATAATTCCAGAAACATTATCGCCCGTTCCGGATTACGGGATGTCGCCGAAATGGCTTGAAGGTGGTATTCCGTATCCTTTTTGGTAATAAACGGTTGTCCGATGGGGACGACTAAAACATCGTAACCCAATCGGTTGGATATCTGGCTTGCGGTTAGAGGATCATAGCCTGTCGAACCTGCAAACCAGCGTCCCGATTCTTCAATATCGTCAACTGCCTTCAGGGAAGCCGCGTCTTCCAGGATGTAACCGGCCTTATACCACTTGCGCATCAAGGACAAGTACTCCTTGAATTCGGGAGATTCCAAGGGGTTAACCAACCGGTAATGGGTCCGGTTGTCAATATAAAGAGCGCTGGGTACCTGTTCGTCAATCCTTTCAAACGGCATGGAAAAAGCATGGCAGGAATAGGGGTAAACCAGATAAGGCGTCACTCCCGGTTCTTTCTCCTTGATAATTTGAAACATCGGCTCAAGATCTTCAATTTGGGAAACGGTGGATAAATCAAAGCCGTATTGATCGACATACTTTTTATTGAATGTAATACCCCACTGGCTTGCCGGTTCTTTATTGACCGGCAGCGCATATAGCTTGCCCCTGACTCTGGCGCCATCCAACAGTATGGGGGAAAGCACGGCCAGGGTTCCTTTACCGTATTTTTCAAGCAAAGGGTCCAGTTCCAGGAACGATCCCTTTAAAACATTATGGATGTAACTATTCATCCAGGCCGATGTGAAACAAATATCAAATTCCTCACCCGAGGAAATGACCGCTTTCATTTTTTTATCGTAACCGGTTTCCGCAATCATCCGTATTTCCAGGGTGGTATTGATTTTCTGTTTTAAATAGCGGTTGGCCTCCGCCAAAACAAGGGAAATATCTTGTTGAGGAGCATGGGCGTGATACCAGACAAGGTGGTATGGTGGAAGCATTGTCTTATTTTTAGAATTGTCTCCGATATCCGCGTTTGAGTTATTGATACTCATATCTCCCGGCCCCGTCAATGTAAGGAAAATGGCCAATAATATTACAATCGCCGCTTTTATCCATTGGATACATTTCATGAGCCACACTCCCCGGAACTTAAAAAATATTTAAATTGAAATATTTAGCAAACGATATGCAAATTATAACATATTGTAGCGAAGCTACAATTAAATTAACAATATTCATCTTAAAAAAAGTTTTATAATAAAAAATGATTATCTAGTTCGCTAAGTTTTAAGGAAAGAACTAGATAGTCATATAATAAAAAAAGCCTACTCCTCCAACTACTTATATAAGGAGGGTAGGCACTTTCTTTTGTGGGGTTTTTGGATTACATACTACCGTAAAGCGTGGTGATGGATTCGGGGGGCAGGGTCAGTTTCGAATTGATGCTCGAGATCGAACCCGCATTGACAGCCTGTTCATTCGCGGAGGATCGCTCCATATTCAGTTTAATTTTTAGATTTCCGTCCAATTTGACATCCAACGGATTTCTTGACTTATTGATCAGCACCAGTGTCAATGAATTTTCGGACCCATGCTTGAAGCCAATTGCCAACAAATCCTTATTGGAACTTGAAGTCTCAATCCTTACCGCGCCGGGACGGATGTATTTTGAAAATTGCCGTACGGCGTAATATTTGGGTTCTTTCTCCTCCAGGTGGTTGGTAAGATTAAAGTACTCGACAAAAGGCTGCGCTGGATTACCCGAGATTATGTTACTCATCCAAACACTGGTATTCCCGTAGTAAAAGCTATTATAAATGGATTCGGCAACCAGCATCCCGGCCAGCCAATGGATTGCCCAGGGGTTAGATTCCGTAGTCCATAAAGGTTTTCCGGCCGCCCGGTAATTTTGATATACTTGTTGCATTTGGAATGCCTCGGCATTGGGATCGGAGGGTCCTGTCTGTAACGCATTGGTGTAAGAATGTACAGCGATGATGTCCACCCATTTCAATGCTTCCTTATCATCCAACAGGGCTTTGCCATAGGATGACGGCCACTGGGAGGCTTCCCAGATCATTTCCTCAGGACCAATGATCTTTACACCGGGATGAATGCTTTTTAGAATAGGCGCCACTACTTTTACCATGGCGGTGTACTCTGCCGGAGTATATGGGCAAGCGTTATATATAAGTGAAAAATTTACGGATGGTTCATTTTGTAAACTCACTGCGTACACTTCCACACCGGCGTTTTTATAGGAAGTGATACATTCCGCCACCCACAGTCCGAACTCATCGTAATATCGAGGAAGGAGGCGGCCGCTTTCAGCATCCCTCATCGTTGAAGGTGGTGAATATATGGAAATAATCTGCCGGAGCGACTTACCGGAGGCCTTAGCGAACTGATGGAATTTTTGCGCATATGGCTTTTGCTTTTCCCAGTCCACAGGCTGTTTCATCGCTTCGGTGCTGGGTGGATACCATTCATTGCGGGTGATTGTAAATCCCAGATCATTGACGACCATGTCTCCCCAGGAATCCGTCCACCAGCTTGATGGTTCGGACCATACGCCGTTGGTGGGGAGATTGTTCCAATTATACACCCACCAGAGCGACGGCTCGGTCCAATTGGTGTTCCGAAATCCGAATCCACCGATCCCTTCAATGGTCTGGAAAGAAATGCCGGAGTTATATTCAACCTTTACCAAGGGGGAGGCCGAAATCCCGCTACTTGACGCGAATGAACCTGACAAACACAGGATTGAAACCGTAAGAACGATGAATATCCCGAATCCGAATCTCATACTTGATTCCTCCTTTTTGTGATTGGCGATTTTTATTGTATTGAACCATACAGCGTGGTGATTGAATTGGGAGGCAGGATGAACTTTGACTTGGAACTCGATTGCTTCCCTTGACTGACCGCTTTTGCCGCGGCAGTGGAACATTCCATATTTAGAATGGTTTTGATGTCGCCGGTCAGTTTGATATCCATGGGATTATGAGAACGGTTGATCAGGACGATGGTCAATGTTTTTTCCTGTTTATACTTGAAAGCGGTGACCAACAAGTCCGGATTGGTACTGGACGCTTCGATTCGAACTGCGCCGGGGCGGATATACCTTGAAAAATGCCTTACCGCGTAGTATTTCTCTTTTTGCTCCCCAAAGTAGGTAAGCCCAGTCCAACTTTGAGTTTCGTCGCCTGAAATTACCCAATGAAGCCAGGCGCTGGTGTTACCATAGTAAAAACTGTTATGAATGGACTCTGCCATCAACATTCCGCCCAACCAATTATCATACCAGCCACAGTCTTCGCTATACCAGATCTGTTTACCGGCCCCTTTATATTTTTCATAGGCCTGCTTAAACTGCATTGCTTCAATTACGGGATCGGCCGGACCATACACAGTTTCAATCGTATACGGATGTAACACAATAATATCAATCCACTTCAGGGCTTCGGGATCATCTAACAACGCTTTCCCGTAAGATTTCTCCCAATTCCAGGCTTGACTGGTCTGTTCTTCGGGACCCATCAGTTTCACGTTGGGATGAGCGTTTTTGACGATGGGACCCGCGACTTTGACCATTTTGGGATAATCTGCGGGAGCATAGTAGCAAGAATTATAAGGAACTATTGCGGCAGGCTCATTTTGGAAGCTAATGGCATATACATCCACGCCCGCGCTTTGGTATGAATCAATGCATTCCACCAGCCAACGCGCGAAATCGTCATAGTATTCGGGCAGCAGTTTTCCGCCATTTTTGGTACTGTGGTTTTCTTTCATATACGCCGGTGGAGACCAGATGGATATGATCTGTTTCAAGGGTTGACCACTCGTTCTTGCCAAACTGTGCAACTTTTCAATATAGGGTTTTTGAACATTCCAATTGCTATCCTGGACTTCACCTTCAATTTGCAGGGGATACCATTCATTGCGGATAATGGTGAATCCAAGATCGTTGATCACCGAATCGCCCCAGGAATCGGTCCACCAGGTTGACGGGTCAGCCCAGTTCACATTACGAAAACCAAATCCGCCGATGCCTTCCACCGTCTGATATGTTTTGGCCGAATTATATTGTACCACCGCCAGGGAGTGAGGCGCTTCGGGACAGGATAATCCGTTAGCGTCCGTGAAAGCTGTGGTAAAACATAAAGCAACTACGGTTAAAACCGTAAAAATCTTAACAATTTTTCTTGCCATCATGATCGCTCCTTCATATGGATCTTTAATTGGACAAGACTACAATTGTTTACAGCCCGGGCAGTGTGTAGTGTAATGTCCTTGACATTTTTAATATAACACCTCATTATGGATACGAAAACTTTAATAATCGTAGATTTACTTTGAAAAAAATACATTTGCAACATCAGCATCGTTTTATTGGCGATAAATCTTTTTAATAACCTCCTCGATACTTACATTCTCAATATTGATATCATGCACCGGTAATATTCCGAATATTTTATCGACCTCATCCCGGATCTTGTTTTGGGAAAGATCAACTTCAATTTTTACCGAGACCGGCGTAGCATCCACCACATTAAACTTGCCAAGAGTGGCATCATCAACCGGACCGGAAAACTTGACCTCGATTATTTTCCGGTCCGAAAAAAGGGCATGGATAACATTCTAAATAACCCGTCTCAAAGAGGGAAACGATTGTTCATCAAGAATACTTGCATTGAAAACAATTCATCGGCGGGTAGCTTGCCATGTATGAATTGTATTTGAATCATCCCATAACAGTAAAATGGATATTACCCTTGAAGGCGGCTAAAATGAAATTTTTACGGATCGTAATAATTACGGCTATCTTGGTATTTATCACTCCATCCGCTTCTTTGGCCTGGACCGGCTGGCATACACTGAAAACCGGCCATTTTACGGTTTTTTATCAAACGGGTTTTAAAGCGGAAGCATGGCAGGCCCTGGCGACTCTCGAATATTATCGCCCCCAGGTGGAAAAAATTTGCGGCAACCAGGAGTTTCATTTAGCGGTTGTAATTGATGACACCGGAACCCTGGTGAACGGTTTCTCCAATCCCATCGCCAATCTAATCCATTTATATAAATTCCCGCCCCAGGGAGGCTGGGCCGGGACGGAAAACTGGTGGTCCCTGGTGGGAGTTCATGAATATACCCATCATTTAACGATCTCCAAAACCGGTGGAATTCCGGAAGCAATATCAAAAGTTATCGGGAATAGCCTGTTCTTCCCCATGCCCAATTATGTTACTCCGGGGTGGATTCTCGAAGGCATTACCGTCTATAATGAATCCCAACTCTCCCCCTATCAGGGGAGGCTTAATGACGGTCTTTTCGATGCTTATCTCGGAACCCGGGTCAAAGATGGCCGTTTTCCATCAATTTTAAACGCCACCTATGAAACATCCGAATTCAACCTGTCCGGTATTTATACTTACGGTGGCGAATTCGTTAATTTTCTTGCGGAAACTTACGGTCAAGCGAAACTGACCCGTTTTTTTGAAGTAAATGGTGCAAATATAGGCTCCTTGACGCCGTTTCCCACCATCGGAATCGACCAAAGCGCCCGGGAAGTTTTCGGTAAGTCTTTTCCTGAACTCTGGGGGGAATGGAAAAGTTACACGGAAAAACGTTTTCAAGATTATGCGATGGAGGGTGAGCAAATCACTCATTACGGCCGGATTATCTCCGATCTCAAGCAAAATAACGAAAAACTTTACTATCAACGCCGCTACCCAGTGAAAACCGGAGCCTTCAGCAATTATGATTTTAATGAACTCATTGAACGTGATCCGCTAACCGATACTGAACGGGTGTTAGTCTCCACGACTTCCACTTTTTCACTGCCGCTGCAATTCAAGGATGAGTTTCTTTACTATGCCGTAATCGAAACCAAACCTGGTTATGCCAATGCTACCATGAAAAGTTTTGGCAATTACTCACTGTTGCATCAATTTGACCGGAGAACCGGAAAGGATCGGGTGCTCCTCGGCGATGAAATACGGGCATTCACGGTTTTGAACGGGGGCCGAATCATCTATTCCAAAGACCGAAATGGCGCCTTCGGGTCGGAGATTTATGCATACTCACCTGTATCCGGAAAGAAAAACCTGCTCTTTTCCAGCGATTATCTGGTGGATGAAATGGTGAGCGATTCGGGAAGAATTTTGGTAGCGGCCCGGCGGGACTGGCAAAATCTCAATATCTATCAATTAAACTTGGAAACCGGTGAATTGATTCCGCTCATTCAAACCCCCTACCTGCAAAATCATTTGTCGTTGCAAGGGGAGAAGCTTTTCTTCACCTCAAATTATCAGCGGATATACACAAGTTATTGTTACGATTTTGGGACCGGTAAAACATACCGGCTTACTGAACTGGGGTTTGCTTCAAATCCGGTATATTATGATTCCAGCGGGCATCTCTACTTTATTGGTCTAAATTCATATGGCTATGACCTTTACCGGAAACCGGCCCGATTCCGGGAATTTGAATTCCCCGCCGAACCGGAGGCTACCGTCCCCCCGATTTTCGATTTAAAACCGGATCAAGTGATTCAAGGAGGCTACCTGGATAACCTGAAAACGATGAGTCCCAGTTTTCATGCTCCCATTGTCTCTATGAATAATCAGCATTATGAATTTGGGATTTATCTTGAAGGCCAGGATGCCATTGGAGATTTTCCGGCCTACCAGGCCATTTTCACCTACGATACCGAAAAGTGGCAATTAAATTCAACAGTAAATTTAATGATCAATTATTTCGCGCCGCTGGATGCTTCCATCAGTTATTCCAACCGGGATGAAAACTCATTAATCCTCAATTTATCTTATCCCGTAATAAAAAGCTATTCTCCGGGCCTGTCCAATCTATCCCTTGGAACATCGCTGAAGTGTCAAGATGATTACCAGGGACCGGCTATCGACCCGTTTGTGAATATCGGGTTTCGATATCCGAAAACCAATGCCAATTTATATGTTAATGCGCCATTCACCCGGTTAAATAACGGGACTCAATTCCTTGGGCTGTATGCCGGGTGTGAAATAAATCAGTATTTGCCAGGCAGCGAGTTGACGTTAAACATTCAAAGCATCCATGATCCAAAAAATCCGGATCTGGTTTTTCCGCTTATCCGTGGTTACGATGCGAAACTTACCGCCCGGCGGGGGATGATCTGTTCACTTGAATATTCCCGGCCGGTATTAAAAATCCGGAACGGTTTCTGGAAAACCAACATTTTCTTCGAAGATATCATAATGGTCCTCTTCGCCGACCGGGCCATTTCTTGGGATAGTGATCATCAAGAGTCGTGGGGCTTTGAGTTGCATTCCGAGGTTAAAACGATGTACGTGGGAGTGCCACTGGACTGTGGCGCCCGGTTTAGCCGGAATATTGAGGGAAATAACCAAATAAACTTGTTCATTGAAATTGCTTTATAAACTAATAGACTTGATAACGTTTATCCAGCCCCATTTACCAAATTTACCAGCCATTTACTAGTGAATATAATGAAACGGAACAATGATAGATGCGTTTACAATAAACATCTACCAGTTATTTAAGAAAAAGAACAACTGAGGTGATCATCCAATGAGCCGTTTCATCATATTAGGAATCGGTCTATTGCTTGGTGTTTCGTATTTCAGCCATACCCCCGGGTTGATTCAATCCCGGTCCAAAATGGAAGGGCATCCCCAAGAGCTGTCGCAGTCAGTTATTGAAAACGAAAAGAATATCATTAAAAACGAATTAAATGCCCTCAAAAATAAAGCGAAATTAGAAAACGAAACGATGTTCGTTGAAAACAAGGCGAATTTCGTTAAAAGCAAAACGGATTTTGTTGAAAATAAAACGATTGCCGACAAGAACAAAACGAATGCCATTGAAAACAAGGCGAATTTCGTTAAAATCAAAACGGATTTTGTTGAAAATGAAACGATTGCCGACAGGAACAAAACGAATACCGTTGAAAACAAGGCGAATTTCGTTAAAAACAAAACCGATTTTGTTGAAAATAAAACGATTTCCGACAAGAACAAAACGAATGCCATTGAAAACAAGGCGAATTTCGTTAAAAACAAAACGGAATTTATTAAAAACGAAACGAATAAAGAAACACGTCCAACGGAGTGGGCGCAGCCGGTCGTTGCCAATGAAACGAATATGGTTCGAAATATGGTAGCGGACTTCGGCAAAAAGCTTCAAATGGTCTCCCTTTCCGCCCCTCAGGATCTGGCGGCAAAGAGCATGCGGGAGAATTACGGCGTTTATCTATCCGGCGCCCTGCTTGCCAAATGGCAGAGCGACCCCCAAAAAGCTCTGGGACGGCTGGTCGCAAGTACCTGGCCGGACCGGATTGAAATTGTAAAGATCGAAAAAACAGCGGCATCCATTTATAAAATCAGCGGGGAAATCATAGAGATTACCAGCGCGGAAAAGACGAAGGTTGGGTTCACCGCCAAGCTTCCGGTTATTCTGATGGTAAAGAAGATCAATAATCAATGGCTGATTGACGAAGCTACCGTCGGCCCATACGAAGCGCCTCAGGCGGTTGTCTATCAAAACACCTGGTATGGATTTAATTTTTCCTTACCTGAAGCTTGGAAAGGTTATACAATTGTGACGGATAAATGGAAAGGCGTTGCTATCGGAGGCGCCAAAACCATCGAAACGGGTCCGGAAATCTTGATTAGGCACCCTCAGTGGACGAGTCAAAACCCGCGCCAGGACATCCCGATCATGATCTTTACACTGGCACAATGGAACGCGCTGCAACAGGAAAATTTCCACATCGGCGTCGCCCCTATCGGCCCCAGCGAACTTGGGCGGAACAACAGCTATGTTTTTGCCCTGCCGGCAAGGTATAACTACGCATTTCCAACAGGATTTGAGGAAGTTGAACAAATATTGCACGACAAACCGCTGAAGACTTTTGAAATAACTGATTCGACAGTGTAAGCAATTTCAAACTTTTAAATAAAACAACTCGTTTCATCGGCGAGTTTGTTTTTTTAGTGGACCTGAAGCACACCTAAGCTTATCCGAGTCAGTTTTCCGTAAGGCAATTTATAAAAAGTCATTTATCAAATTAAATAGAAGATAACTTCCTATAACAATTTTTGACCCTCATCTTGACTTCACAATTATTTTATTTTATAATGTGACCAAATTGGTAATCTGGTCAGGTGAGACTCCCACGAATGGAACAGAACAATATTACAAAAAATCAAATCATCAAAACAGCTACCGATCTCTTTGCTCAATACGGCTTAAAAAAAACAACGATGGAGGAGATCGCTGAAAATGTCGGCATTGCCAAAGCAACGATTTATCTTTATTTTGAAAGTAAGGAAAAACTGTTTGCGGCAATTGTCAACAAAGAAATTGAAGAATACTTTCAAAAATTAGAATCTGCAATTACAATTTGTTCCAGTCCGGAAGAGAAATTTAAAACTTTTGTCCGCTCTTTTTTCGAGATCATCTTTGACTATATAAATCTTTATAATATCGCTTTTAATACCATATCTGAGATTAATAATTTAATGCCCACCCTCCAAGGCGAGTTAGAACAATTCTACGCCAGAGTTAGCGAAATAATTCGTAATATATTGCAACAAGGCATTGCTGATGGAAGTTTCCGTAAAATCGAAATCGATCTCTTTGTTGATACTGTGAAAGATTTAATCATGATGATTGGTTATCCTTTTTCTCCATTTATAGTAAAGCGTGAGAAGATGGTCATCTTTCAGAAGATCGATCTAATGTTGGATTTGATCATCAACGGATTTAAAACATAAATTTTTTTATCTTTATATGACCAAATATCCAAAACGGTTAGGTCGTCTAAATATCTGTTTATAAATATAACATTGAGGTAGGAGGTTCATCCATGGAGCGAAATCTGTTGAACCGTTGGGGACAATGGCTGGTCCATCACCGTTTACTGGTAATCCTGATTTGGGTTCTTTTATTAGGGCTAGGTGTCTTTTATAGTCCACAAGTTGAAAAAGTAATGCAGGGAACGGTTCAATTGACCGGTTCCGATTCAGAAACCGTGTCTCAAACTTTACAAAAGGAATTTAGTAACCGTTTTAATAATGAAATGGTAATCGTCTTTACCAGTAAGGATAAATTGGCAACTGATTACGAATTTCAGTCCGCAGTTGAAAACATTCAATTGAACCTGCGCAATTTACCGCAAATAAACAGCATTGTTACTTACTATGATTCTTCCAGCCCGGATTTAATCAGCAAAGATCAACATAGCATCATCGGAGTAGTCGAATTAGACGTTCCTGATAGTTTTGCCGCTCAAAATGCCACTCCTATAATTCGTAAAGCAATCAAAGACTCGCATTTTCCATCCTGGCTTAATGTGTATTCCGCCGGTGAAGGCGCTGTTAATTATGATCTAATCGATGCCACGGCAAGCGACGCGATTAAGGCGGAATTATATTCATTTCCGTTAATTATTTTAGTTTTAATCTTTACCTTCGGAGCATTATTAGCGGCCGGAATTCCCGTGATTCTTGGTACGGTTTCGGTAGTAATTGCATTGGGATTGGTTTTCCTTATTGGCCAATTTATTCCAGTTTTCCTGCTGGCCAAAAATGCCGTTACCATGATTGGGCTTGGGGTTGGGATTGATTATTCCTTGATTATGGTAAGCCGGTTCCGTGAAGAATTACAAAATGGTTTGTCACCCAAGGAAGCAGCGACGGCCATCATGTCGACCTCGGGAAAAACGGTATTGTTTTCCGGGTTATTGGTAGTTACTGGGATTTCGGCGATTTTCATTATCGGAATTCCTTTCATCAATTCATTGGCTATTGCAATCATCGCAGTGGTAATCATTGCGATTTTGGCGGCATTGACATTATTGCCTACCCTTTTTTCCTGGTTTGGAAAAAGAGTGAATTGGCCTGACTCACTTTCAAATCTAATCAATAAGTCAAAAGGAAACGATTTTTGGAAAAGAATCGCCCTTGGGATAATGCAAAAACCACTCCGGTATTTTATTGCCGCCATGATTATATTACTGGGACTTTCTTTTCCTTTGCTTCATTTAAAAGCCTTTACGCCTTTTATCACCGGTTTACCTAAAGGAGCCGAGTCAACACTGGCTTTCGAAAAATTACAGCAAGACTTTGTGGCTGGAAAACTATCACCAATTAATATCGTAATCGAAGCTCCTCCCGGAGAATCCATTTGGTCCGAAGACTCCATCAATAAAATCTATCAATTCTCCCGTTTAATTCGCGAGAATAAGCAAACCGCCAGTATCGAAGGTATTGTGGATATTGATCCGCAGTTGACATTAAAGGATTACCATGAACTTTATCAAGGCGAATTATCGGGTTCCGAAAATTTCTTTTCCCAAATGGTTGGTTCTTATACCGAAAATACTGGCAAAGGTCATAAGACCATTATGAGAGTTACTTCCGTTGAAGAACCGGGTTCTTTTGCTTCCCGCACTTTAATTAAGGAGATTCGAACTCAATTAGTACCTAAAGTATTTGGCGAAGCTGGTTTCAGGGTATTAGTGGGCGGTGGTTCTGCCAGGGAAGTCGATATGGATCAAATATTTTTGGGGAAATTGCCTCTGATTATCGGGTTGGTCTGTATCATCACTCTTTTAATCTTGATGATTCTGTTCCGTTCCATCTTAATCCCGTTAAAATCGATTTTCATGAACCTATTGTCGGTAACGGCCAGTTTTGGTTCTTTGGTGCTTATTTTTCAAGACGGACTTTTACGAAACTTACCGGGATTTATTAATCCAGGTGGAATATCCAGTGTGATTTTGATGTTCCTATTTGCATTATTGTTCGGATTATCAATGGATTATGAAATCTTTTTGACTTTACGAATCAAAGAAGAACATGATCGGGGGCTTTCCAATCAGGAAAGCGTTGCCCGTGGATTAGAGAGAACCGCCAGTACGGTTACTAGCGCTGCATTAATCATGGTGATCGTTTTCGGATCATTTATACTTGCGAGCAGTATACTTACACAAGAAATTGGATTGGGATTAGCTGTAGCGATATTTCTTGATGCCTCAATCATTCGGATTATTCTGATGCCTGCTACTATGCGGCTATTAGGTGAATGGAACTGGTGGTTCCCGAAATCCCTGGATAAAATTTTACCCAAGTTCAATATCAAGGAATAACCAAGCAATTTTTAAATTTTAGGCCAAGATTATCATTCTCAGGAGCGAGGATTAAAATCGATTAATCGTAGAATTAGATGAATCCTATATAAAACAGGAGGACCATTGATGAAGATATTGATTACCGGCGCTTTTGGGAATGTAGGTATTGCGGTTGTTGATGCCTGTTTAAACCGCGGACATCAAGTTTCAATATTTGAGATTAGGAACCGGGCTAATGAGAAAAAAGCCCGGAAATATGGGTGCCGCTTGAGGAATGTTTATTGGGGGGACATTCGTAATCCAGGGGAGATTGGCGCCGCTTTAGCAGGTCAAGAAGTGGTAATTCATCTCGCGGCCATTATCCCACCCTCGATAGGCTTCGTCGCCTTTTGAAATGACCTCGCCGAAAACTGCACCGACACGAAATGTTTTAAGCTGGTCCGCTGTAATGTCCCAAATCCGCATCACGTTTTGGATCGGATCATCATCTGACACCCATTGCTGATCTTTGAGGCCGGTAGAAGCGTCGCTCACGACCAGATAATCAATGTCTTTATTCAATCCGCGATTGGCGGTAAAACAATTTTAACATTGGATGAAGCGATTAAAGCCGCTGAGTCTTTTTCAAAAGATTAATCAAAAAAACCGTACCTAATCTTATCCGAGTCCGTTTCTCGCAAGATAATTTATAAAAAGTAATTTATCAAAACCCTAGCCGCTATGAGGTTAGGGTTTTGTTTTGGTAGTCCCAAGTGGACTGTGAATATTATATTTCCAATTCCATACAAATTGCTTATTTTAAAAAAAATCATTTAATGAGACCCCGTTCTTTGAGATTTTGATAAACGCCTCGCATTTCCTTTTCTTTATAATCAATAACACCCTTGGTTATCAGCGGTTTCATTAAATGATCATTGATGTAACGGGCCACAAAGTTTTGCATGGGATACTTCTTTCCATATTCGTAATCGTTTACCATTTTCATACCCAACTTTCGGGCTTTATTCATATAATCCGGATGCCCGGATGCCCCTTTTCCCCCACGGAGAATTACCCCTAGTATCCCGGTGACATATGCTTTTCCAAATATCCCACCAAGCGTAATATTGGCAAGATAGGAAGCTGCCTTTTTTGCGCCAAAACTTTTCGCCGTCGCCATTGTGACGACATACTTTCCGCTGAAGGTGGATGCGGTCATGTATTCAAACATTCCGAGCCGATCAATCAGGTTTTTGATCATTGCACTTGGAGCCGCCGCATAGGTAGGAGTACTCAAAACGATACCATCCGCTTCAGTAAGAATCTTAAGGACTTGTTCGAAATCATCTTTTTGAATACACTTACCTTCACTCATACATCGCATACACCCTTTGCAGAAGCTAATGTTAAAATTAGGAAGGAAAACTTCCGTAACTTTCGCTTTGGCATCTTTCACACCCGCCAAAGTCTCCCGTAAAAGTGTTGCACTGTTCCCGTTTAAATTGGCGCTGGAAATCACCCCGACTACGTTCATCTCTTTCATTTTGTTTCCTCCATCTCTCTGATACACTCTTCTGCCCACTGAATCGTCGCATCACCGACCATCTGGAATCGTTTAACGGTGAAACGCCAATACATAGTATCTTTTTTTAAAATTAATTCACTTCTCTTATTTGCATCATCTTCAACTGAATCCACCAACAAATCCCTAAATTCAGTTATATGATCATCATTAATAATCGTTTTCATCTTTTTAATCATCAGGATGAGATCTTCAAGTTCCTTTTTGAGTAGTTTTTCATCCATACATGCGCCAAAAAAGATCCGCAGCAGGAATTCATCACGCCGCGCCGGACCAAAGGCAACCGGAAACTCATTTATCCATTCCCAAAACGCTTTTTTTCCGTCTTCAGTTAATAAATAAACTTTCTTATCGGGGCGAATATCCTGCTTGATCATATTGGAGGAAACAAGACCTTCTTTTTCAAGTGCCCCGAGTTCCCGGTAAATTTGACTGAGCTTTGCCGTCCAGATGTGGTTAATAGATATATCAAATACTTTTTTAATAGAATATCCGCTCATGGGTGTGTAATTGAGAAGACCTAAAATTGCGTTTCGAAGGGACATATATGTATACTCCTATATAACTTGTTATTGAGATACATTTAATATATAACAAGTTATATAAAAAAGCAAGTGTTTTTTCCGAATAACTTGGTAGGTTTTAGATTTAATTGAAAATATCTTTCGAACAAATAAATGAAGTTCTTGTAAATAATCATACTTAATATTTCCTTAGTAAAGGTAATAAGCAGATAATATAGAATCTATCACCTTCTAAACCGGGCAATCCGGTTGACATTGGACAAAGAGCCTGTTTTTTGGCTGCTGTTTCATTCCGCATCGATGGTACTCTAAAAAATATCAAGTCGGCAGATTTTAACGCGATCTATCAATATGTCAAGACCAATCAGGGAACTTTAAACGACTTGTTCGTGGCGGCATTTTACTATTCATTATTTCATTTTGTAGAATTGAACAAAGGCGATTTGGCGCCGATGTTAATTACAGTTGACTTACGGTGATATCTTACGTCCAAAAAAACGAAAATAATTTGTAATCTTTCCGGTTCATTGTTCATAACCATTCGCTATTAAAAAGAGCTTTCTTTCGAAGAAATCTTGCGCCAAGTAATAAATGGCGTAAATACCGAAAAAAAATATTACCCGGGTTTAGGAATGGCTGTTTTGATGGAGTTTATTACTCATTTTGGATTTCAAATATTTAAAAAACGAAGCGACAAATTGATTAAAGACGCGATTATGACCGGTAATGCTTATCCCACTCCATCAAATGTAGGCGTTATTGACTCAGATTTACTATGTTTTAAAGATGTAACAATTGAGGATGCCTGGATGATGGGGCCGATTCCATATCCACCGGCATTTCTAGTATTATAATTCCTTCCATGTTTTTCATCTCGACTTAGTTTTATTATTACATATGGCTTAAAGAAAGGCAATCCATGCAGCTATTACTTTCTTTAGAAAATATACTTGTAGTTCCTTCCAAAAGTCGCTTAATTACAGAAAACAAACAAGGACTTTGGAATCATTTGAATGATTCCACAAAGTCCTTGTTATTAATGAATTGAATACCTTTTTTCTATTTTCCTCTTGAGCTTTTCGAACCGCACGGTTACCAATCCGGGTAATTCGAAGCAATCTTTCATATGCTTCCAAAGTCATCCGTCAAAATCTCCTAAAAAAGTTCACTGACTGGATTTTATTATCCCTTTTACCGATTTCCATCAATCTTTCTCGGTTTCATTCGCTAATTGGAGAGTTTTTTGAATTAGCCGCTCATTGATTCGAATTTCCGAAACGCTTAGCCGGTCGAGAAAGGGTTTCACCTCTGAGATCAATCCTTTATGTTTGGCAAGCAGTAAGATTCCCTGGCTGCCGGTAATCGAAATATGATTAAGCCTGGCAACTTTTCGGGCGCGTTTATCATCAATTAACAGGTAGTCTGCCTGCAACGTTTTATATAGCGCCATCGCCTCAATTTCTCCTTGTCCAAGTCCGCCTGAAGTGATCACCACATTAATGAGATCAACATTAACGGTCTTTCCTGTAAGATATTGCCGAAGAATTACCGCAGCAGGTTTTCCTTCGACGACAACTTCATTAAAGACCGTTTGAGGTACTTTGATTTCTTCAAAAAGCTGATCAAGGAGCCTAAGTCCATCACATATTGCTAAAGCGACAAGCGCAGAGCTATCGGCAATAATCAGCATTATTGGGTATCCTTTTTTAGCTGTTCAAAATCAGCCTCAAGTTCGTCCTCATCATAATCAATAACAGCTATGTTGTACCGTTTACAGGCTTCCAAAAATGTATATCGATCAACCCCGGCAAATTCACAGGCAGCACCGATAGATAATTGTCCGGACCGAAACATCAATAAGGCGGTGGAAATTTTTAGCCGTTCTTCAATCTCTCCTACAGGAATGTCCAGAAAATATTGGTCTGGAATATTGATAACTACTTGCATAAAATCACCCCTTGATTATATTATATCCGTTCCGGCGTATGGTTACAAGCTAAAAGCTACATCAAACTTTAGGGGCAAATGGATAAAAACTTGATTCATAATAAAGGTTGGCGGTTGCCCGAAAATTCCTGCAAATTCGCTCTTCAGGGCAAGTTGTTTTTACATGGGCGCCGGAAGTTCATCAGTTTATAAAAGGATTATAATAGAACAACAGGGGACTAGCGGACTGGATTTCGTTCGTTCTAAATCAGTCAATATTTGGTGGGAGCTTATTTTTGAAAAACAAAAAACCAACATTTGGCTGGTATTTTCTTAAATTTGGTGGACCTGAAGCGCACCCTACGTTATCCACCACCCAATCCCGGAAAAGAACTATACCAAATATATTGGAGGGAATCAAATTTCTCCTGTATAAGCAATATCTGATAGTATCCATATATTACTTTTCCCTTGTTACAAGAAATTCCTATAAAATAATTTCAGCTACGGCCATCACGGCGCCTTTTTTGGTTTTATGTCCAATAAAATAATAATCACCTAGGTTTACTTTTTCACTCTCAATGAACGTTTTTAAAACCTTTTCAGGATTTACCGATAAATCTAATCCAAAATTAAAGTTCTCATTTGTAGCTTTTACACCTTGGAGTGCCGTCAATCTATTTGAAGCGAAATCAGCGATTAAGATACTGCCCGATGCAGCATGTTCTTTTATTTCCTTGATTGTTTTGCGCACATCTGCTTCAGAAAGATAGAGCGTTACTCCTTCCCATAAAAAGAGCGTTTTTTTACCCGGATCATAACCTGCCTTGGCGAGTTTCTCATACCACTTTTCGGTAGAAAAATCCATTTCCACAAAAGTAACATGGGATGCGTCAATACCAGCCTTTTTTAAACACTCTATCTTTAGTTTCTGGGTCTTTTCCTGATCCAGTTCGAAAAACTTTAAATTATTTCGTTTGAGATCTCCGTAACATCTTGTATCATAACCAGCGCCCATAACCACAAATTGCTCAACTTTATCCTTTGATTCATTAATAAGCTTGTCAATATGAAATGTTCTGGCTTGGACTGCATTCATTAGAATTTCCTTGCCCTCTTCCGCAAATGAGGGATGTATTTTGTACTGGAGGAAGCCTGGAAAAAGCAATAACCATAAACCAATTTCAGAACCATTGGGAAGGGCGCGGTACAATTTGGCTGTTGCCGGATCTTTTCTCATTCCATAAATATGCATGAGCCACCTTTGCCCAATTGCGGAAATGGCTGTACCTGAGACCCCCAGTCTTTTACTGACCAGCAACTGGTTGAAGGAAGTAAGAATCCCGCCAATAATCGCCAGGGGAATAAACAGAATCTGTACGATAATAAAAACTATTAAAGCAATAAAGCTCATTGCAAAATCCTCCTTATTTGCATTTATAAAAATATTTATCATCAAGTTGTATTCCTCTTACATCAATCATAAATACTCCTCTTTATAAAAGTTGTTTTTAAGTAAATCCATGCATTCATAAATTTCTTTACGGATTATTTCAATGTCAAATTCTGCTTTACTTGATAGTTGATTGATATATCCTTCTGCAAAACAGGTAAACATTTTCATGAAGACCTTTAAATCAATTCCATCTTTAAATTTAGAGGCATCTATGCCTTCAAAGACAATTTTGTCGCGTAGACTTTCACTTTTGGCTAAAATAGCTTTGATATCCGCTTTAACTTCATCATCGTCTTCAAAATAAACACTTTTCATAAAAGATAGGAGCGCAGGGTGTTGTTTCGTAAGTGAAATTTCAATGTTGGCTGAGAGCTTAATTCTGTCAAAGAAATCAGTTACTGTGTTATCAAACTCTCTTTCAAATTCGTTTCGAACAATATTGCTGCAGTAATCAATTAAATACAGGTATAACGCTTTTTTAGCGCCGAAGTAATGAAAGATCATTGCTTTAGAAATTCCAGCAGCAGTAGCGATGTCACTCGCGGATGTTTTTTTATAGCCGTTAGCGCTAAAGGCTTTGAGAGCAACATCAATAACTTTTTTTTGCTTCTCGATTGGTATTCGTAAAAAATTCTCCAAAACAATCACCTCAAGAATTTCATCAACCGATTCGGTCAATATATTTAATTATAAAGTAATCGATCAATTCGGTCAATAATTTTTCGGCAAAAAAACCACCTTTACTCTGGAGCCTTTGATGGGGGTCAATTCTATTTGGAAATAAAATAACCAGCCTTTAGCTGGTATTTTTTTTAAAATGGTAGACCTCAGGCGCCACACCGGTTCGGTCTTTATATAGGTCGCAGCCAAACATCTCACTCCGTACCCGCTTTCAGCGCCTCGCTCATGGAGATTTTCACGAGTTTCCGCCTTCACATCCATTTTGTCACTTCGTTCACGCCGAAAATCACGACGAAACTTATTAGGACATGCAGCGGATTCAAGATCATGGGTATCACCATATTCATTATCTCAGCGACGATACCGTACAAGGTGTTCCCGAAAGCCAGCATGAATGGCAGTCCTAGTCAGAAGCCAAATAAACACCGCCGGCGTTGAGCTGTTCAGAATCAGCTTCGCCAGCTCTTTCCTGCGATAGCCAAATACCTTGAGCAACGAGATGGTGTTCCGGCTCTCGTCAATCATCAGAGACGTCAGAAGGAAGATGATAATGACCGCAATAAGCACGGCCAGGGCTGTTACCGACGTAACGATGAGCGTTGTGGGCCGGTTGAGGTCTTTATACGCCCCGGGATGCCGCGCATCCATCACGCCGGCAAGCAGGCTTGGGTCATAATCTACCTCATGGCTACTAAGCACGGTACGGTAGCTTCCGAAAGGTTGACTGGTCATACGGTTGAACTCGTCAAGGGGCATATATACAACTTGCTCACCGTAGGCTTGGACGATCCCATCGATTGTCAGGCTATATGATTTTCCATCCAGCTTATTAACAAAACGGATCGTGTCCCCTTCCTTGAGCTTCAACCGGCTAGCCAATGGAGACGTGATATTTACCTGATCCCTGGACAGCGGGTTACCCTGTATGTCGTCTATATTGAAGCCGACGGAATCCGGCTCCATACCTACCAGGTAAAACTCAACCGATTCCCTGCCCTCGGGATAGCAGCGGAATGCGTTATACGGCTCCACACCTTCGGGAATAGCTCTGTCCTGTAAATTCTGTACTTCCTTGAAGTTATACTCCAGGGGATACCGGTATCTGGCCAGCGCTCCCTTGTCCATCACCACATCCATCGAGTAGTTGAAAGTAAAACCATACAGCAGTATCATATCATCGACGCGGCGCTCACGCCCAGCACTAAGAACAACAAACGCGGTATGCTACGTACTTGCTCACGTATCTGGAATTTGGTGTTGAATTTAAACCGATCCAGCCGAAGTGCGCGTTCTAAAGAATTCACCTTTGCTTTTTGCTCGTCGCCTTTCATCAGTTCTCCAGCGGTTTTTTCAGTATCTTGGGAATACTAAGAAAACTTGACAGAGCGATAAAAGCCACCGGTATCAGCACGGCCAATGCCAGGTTTAAGGAAGAGAAGGTGATGCCTTTATCAGGCAGGATGTAATACATCAGCATAGAATCACCACAGTCCTTACACACGGCAGCGCAAGCAGTAAGCCGGCAAGACTTCCCACCACGGACAGCAACACGGGGATCGCCAGATAGTGCCAAGTCAGTTCACGGCGGCGGTAGCCCTGCGCATACAGTGTTCCAATGACTACGCTGTCGGACTTAACCATGCGCGTGATCATCACGCCTACAATAAGACAGCTAAACAGGAAAAAGGCCGTTGATACAGGAAAGCTCATGGACTTCATGCTGGAAATGTTTCCCCAAGGCATGCTGACGCGCTTGTTACTCTTGGCGTCCATCCATTCGGAAAGGGAATACCCTTTTTCGCTTAAAAGCCCATGCAACTTCGCTGTCTGTGCATTGAGATTTTCCCTGTCCTTAAAGTATGCCGCGTAGACCGTGACCGTCTCCGGGAACGCCTCGATATCCTCGTCGGAAACAATCCCGATGCCAAAATCGCTGGTTGGCAGCACATCGTAAAGGTTTTTGAGTATAACAACGTAATTGGGTACAGCCATTGTACCAACTATGTTGAAGGTTTTGCCGTTTAGCTCTATTTGACCGCCTATTTCCAACCCATGCATCTGGCAAAATTTTGGATCGAGCAGGATGTCCCCCGGATTTTCAAGACAGCGCCCTGATAATACCGCCGGGATATTGATTTTGGAAGAAAAGCTGAGCTGCCGCAGCTCGCTGCCAGACAGGCTCTGTCCGTCGGGTAGTTTGACATCATACTGCCAGTAAGCCTCTATCTGCGCTCCAGATTCGCTCTCCAGCGCCGCAACAACCTCAATGGGCTTGTCTGTCGAAAATGTAAGGTCTTCCTGCCTGTACTCTTCGGCAAACCCGACGACCATTTTTTCGAGGTTATTTGCTACGCCAGTAGCCGCAATGAAATAAAAGCTGCCTAAAAGAATCAGAATAACGATACCGATATACCGCCCTTTGTTTTCCTTTATGATACGCCATACGCGTTTTCGCAGTGCCATTACCATTCAATCCTTCCTGCCGGGATAAGTTCGGAATTGTTCGCAACTTCCGCAACCTCGCCGCTTCTCAGCCGGAACACGGCGTGACCATACCGGCGATGGCGCTGTTGTGGGTAATCATCAGGATGGTCGTGCCAAACTGCGTGTTTACTTTTTGGATCAACGACAGCACACCACGGGAGGTCTCAAGTTCCAGCGCTCCGGTGGGCTCATCGCAGAGCAGGAGCTTTGGATTCTTGACGATAGCTCGTGCGATCGATACGCGCTGCTGCTCGCCGCCGAAGAGTTCCCGGGGGAAACTGTTCTTTTTGTCGGAAAGTCCGACAGCGGAAAGCACCTCGTCTGTTTTAAGCGGGTTTTTACTGATGTTCGACATAACCTCGATGTTTTCGGCCACTGTGAGGTTCGGCACAAGGTTGTAGAACTGGAAGACGAAGCCCACGCTTGCCCGCCGGTACTCCACCAGTTGGTTATCGCTTAAGTCCGTGACACGCGCGCCGTCAACTACAACCGCGCCGCCGTCTGCCCGATCCACGCCGCCTATGATGTTCATCAGCGTAGATTTACCGAACCAGAGGGGCCTAAGATTACTCCGATTGTCCTCTTTCCATCTCCAGGCTCACACCTTTTAGTACACCTGTAATAATCCCTGTGTTATAGCTTTTCGTAAGGTTTGATACTGATAAAAACATATTTTACACTCCATTCTTTTTTTAGCAGCTCCAATATTTGATTAAGTTCATTTTTTATGGTCTGCTCTATGTCCGTAGTCATTTCTGCCGTAAAGTCAATATATAAATTCATCCAGCGCATTATAAAAGAAAGAGCCGGTAACTGTGAACAATCTCACATGTTATCGGCTCTGCGTCTTAGCGTTGGCTCTTTGATAACTGACATTTTTAGTTGTTTTACATTGATCATCGTTTCCTGTTTACACTTGGGACAAAATAGCGGGAAGTTTTCAAGCACCGTATCACCAAGTATCTTGACCCGTGTTTTGTTGCCACAGACCGGGCATAATATCCACTCGTATTTACACACTCTACCATCCCTTTACTTGATATTTTTGTTGACCACTATCATTTTAATGCCTGCAAACATTAAGCTGCTTTGCGTTTGTATGCGCGCATCGCAAACAGATATGCGACGATCAGTATCCCTAAGCACCACGCAAGTGCGATCCAAATGTCATTACCCACCGGCTGATTAGACAATAACGCACGGATAGCGTCTACTATCGAGGTTACCGGTTGGTTTTCGGCAAAGGCGCGAACGGCTGGCGGCATCGTCTTGGTTGGCACAAAGGCCGAGCTGATAAACGGAAGAAAGAGAAGCGGATAGGAAAACGCGCTTGCACCGTCCACTGATTTTGCGGATAGTCCGGCAATCGCCGCAATCCAAGTCAAGGCCAGCGTTACAGCGCAAGTATGCCAGCTACGGCGAGCCATGATAGAACCCCCGCCGACGAGCGAAAGCCCATAACGAGCGCTACGAGAATGATGACGATAACAGAAATAGCGTTGGATACCAGCGAGGTCAACACATGCCCCCATAGCACGGTGGAACGCGCAATCGGCATAGAGTGGAACCGCTCAAAAATGCCCCGTTGCATATCCATAAACAGGCGGAAAGCCGTATAGGCGATACCGCTAACAATAGCGATCAGCAGGATGCCAGGCAACAGGTAATTCACATAGTTCTCCGTGCCGGTTTGAATGGCGCCGCCGAACACATAGACGAACAGAAGCATAAACGCAATCGGCATAATGGTGACTGTGATGATGGTGTCCATGCTGCGAAGAATATGGCGCATGGACCGTCCAAGCATAACGCCCATATCGTTGAAAAAGTGTTTCTTGATCGTTTCCATTTACTTCTCCTCCTTTTTTCCAATGATTGCGAGGAATATCTCCTCCAAAGTCGGCTGTTTTTCTACATACTCCACCTTCGCGGGCGGGAACAGCTTTTTCAGGTCTGCGAGCGTGCCGTTAGCGATAATCCTGCCCTCATGTAGAATGGCAATGTGGTCGGCAAGCTGCTCGGCTTCCTCCAAATACTGCGTGGTCAGGAATACCGTTGTGCCATTAGCAACAAGCTCTTTGACAGTCTTCCAAACCTCGATGCGCGCCTCGGGGTCAAGCCCGTTGGTTGGTTCGTCAAGAAAAATGAGCTGTGGTTTCCCTACCAGGCTCATGGCGATGTCGAGTCTGCGACGCATACCGCCCGAATAGGTGGAAACCCTGCGATCGGCGGCGTCGGTCAGACCGAAGCGGTTCAGTAAATCATGCGCGACCTGACGCGGATTTTTGAGGTGCCGTAGCTTGGCGATCATGATCAAATTTTCCCACCCGGTCAAGATCTCGTCTACAGCGGCGAATTGCCCGGTCAAACTGATCGACTGCCGCACATAGTCAGGTTTTGTCGCAACGTCGAAGCCGTTGACGGTGGCAGTTCCGCTATCCAGTTTGAGCAGCGTGGTGAGGATTTTGACAATCGTTGTCTTGCCCGCGCCGTTGGAGCCGAGCAGGGCGAAAATACTGCTTTTTTCCACCTCAAAATCTACGCCCTTCAGAACATGAAGTTTCTTG
Organism: Bacillota bacterium; assembly: GCA_023436305.1. GTDB lineage: Bacteria > Bacillota > UBA4882 > UBA8346 > UBA8346 > JAEZJQ01. Next base: position 263 of record JAEZJQ010000025.1, on the reverse strand, counting down.
TACGACTTTTGCAGCCCTTTCACTTGGATTGCTTTTTCCATCCCGATATCCCCCCTTTACTTTGTTTTATCCGTAACCTTTTTCATGGCCTTGCTAACTTCTTGATCAACAGATTCTTGATAGATGTCAGCGTAAGTTTTTGAGCCTTTGATTAGATCATCGCAGAAAGCTGCTACGTTACTGCCTGTCACTTCGAGAACGCCTTTCCCCAAGGTCGCACCCTCTTCAAAAAGATCGACAATCCCCGAGAGCAAACCCGTTCC
>JAEZJQ010000006.1 GCA_023436305.1 Bacillota bacterium | reverse complement strand
AAGACTTGATATATAAGGATTTAAACATGATTATTTGTTAACATTCTACTTTCCGCCTTGTAAAACATTTCGCTTTCCGATTTCCGGCCTGGTAACTCAAGCGTAAGGGGATTGATTATTCGCTATTCAGAATCCCTCAAATGATTGAATAATTATTTTTGCATCTAAATCTTGATAATCATATGGTTTCATATTTTTTTAGTAGTCTATGATTACCGCATGGTGTTTTATCATTTTTTCATGGTGTTTTACGATTTCTCCGTGGTAGTCTATCATTTCTTCGTGGTGTTTTATGATTTCTCCGTGGATTTTTATTATTTATAGAATGTTTTATAAATTTATTGGATTACATGTAGGCGGCCCTATCCCTTAAAGTAGAGTTGTATTTACAACTCTTTAGAAAACGGCGTAGCCGTTTTCAGGGTATTTGTTTCTATCGAAAGGTTAATTACTTGACGCTTGATTTGAGTTTTAAGATTTAGATGATTTCCGTGAAGAATATTGTGAGCTTGAAACTACGGTTGGGTGAAAAGATGAGCTTTGAAAAGCGATTCCCCGGTTATTACGCGCGATAGCATTATTGTTTGCCGATAGATAAATGGACTTACTAATAATTCGAAAGATCTCTGCCAGCCGGTGTCTGAACGTATGTTGTGAATACGCCTTTCTTTGCGCTGATTTACGAATATTTTCACACAATTGCGGGTTTGCGAGATAATACTGAATCTTTTTCATTAAATCATCCGGATTATTGAATCCGACGACCTCGGTTTTATTGGAGAAATATTGCCAGAGATCGGGACGGGTTCTGTCCACAATCTGAAAAGCTCCACAACCGGCTAAGGCGAACGTCCGATCATTGGGACTGGTGGCGCCGACTCCCATTTTGTTGCCATATTGGGGGTTGATTGGATCCCGGTGAATATTTAAATTGATCTTAGCCCCATTATAATACTTTTGAACCTCCAAAAAATCATTGATGACCGGAGTAATGAAACATTTCAGACACGGATGCAACTCTTCCCCCCAACTTTGCCAATCACCGATTAATTTAACATTCAAACCGCTCAACGAAGGCGCAATGGCATTCAGTATCCGGACCCGATTGGCAAAACCCATGCCCACGAAACATACATCGCTTTGATATATCTGGGGAACCTTTATACTACGGTGAACTTTGGGATTACAGCTCCAGGGAAGATGGAAGACATTGGGTCTTGTATATTCTTTCACCGCTTGCCGTTCATTGGTAAAAACGTAATCATAGGCATTGACCATTTCGCCGCGATGATTATCAATTTCATAGGGGTCTTCAACCAGCCATAATACAGTCACAACACCTAATGATTTTGCATAACGCACCATCGGTAACGGTGTAAAAGTACCGTGCATTACCAGCAGCAGGTCCGGCTGAAAGCTGTTAATCTCTTTTTGCGTTAATTGTTGGGGTGAAACTTGCCGGGCGTTATATTTAAAATCACGGATTAATGTTATAAAAATATCAAAATCATAACGGCCCGAAAATCCAGGTCCGCCTGAATTTACAAATAAAATCTTCAATTATGTAATCTCCAAACTATAAAGTTTACTTATCCACTGACTTCCTTATATATGGATGATGAAGGTTCACTCCAATAAGTATATGTTTGAATTTGACCTGCTGTGTCCGGCTTTTTGGCATCTTTTGCCCTTCATTTTTTATCGGCTGATTTAGATTTTTTCTCACCGATGGAGACAAAATGAATATCATATCAGTGACTACGAACTTGGAAGGAGAGAAAAGAATGTCTAGACCTCGTGCAATTTTTGCGAGCGTACCTCCGGATGCAAATGGTATTCCCCGATGGGATACCACCTCGGGAACGAAACCAGTTGAATATAGTAAACCTTACCAATATTGGCCCGATTTAGATTGGGCTGGAAATTCTCTTGATAATAACGACCCCACCGAGTATGGGCTGGAACGTCCAAAATATCTATGGTCCCACTCGCTCGTACAAGATCCGGTGAATGGCGAAAGCTATGTTTTTATCAGGCAATGGTTTGCGGGACAGCGCGGAGACGCTTTTGATTACCAAACAATTCCCGCCGACGACCTGATTGTTACGATAACCCACGCGGCTGACAACAATTACGCCATGGCGTTAATTGTTGGAGGCATTGAAGTAGGGACAGTACAGCCTCCGATAGGTTCAAACAGCGAAGTTCCCGATACGGAATTATCTTGGCGCAATGCAAAGACCTATCTTTATCATTTGGATTTAACCCAAATTCCTCCGGGAACCGAAATTAACTTAGTATCCGAAGTTATAAATACTCCCCAGATCCCTCATGGTATTGTAGAGACCAACCCGGCAATGTTTACCTGGGTTATGCAGGTTTTTAATAAATGATTTAATAGCGGGAAAAGGTGAATTCCGGTTTCGTTCGTTTGATGTAAATCGGATAGTTCGTAAGCGTAGAGGTTGTATTTTTATGCAACCTTTATTTCAATTGTGTCGCTATTAAAAAAACCCGATAAAATAGTTACTTTATACAATATGTAACGACTTAATTAATGGCGCATAAAGATTTTAAGATCTTGTTAGGAACCGCCAGTTTCGCGAAGAAAGAGTCCAGGACATGGGCAAGAGTTTCTAATATGTGATTTCCAAAAGAACCGCGTTGCACCGGAAAAGTTTAACGAAATTTCAGGAAAAGTGAAAATCCAGTTAAGTTCGTCACTTTTGCAGAAAAGGATGATTTTTATGAATGAACCTTCGGAAAAATGGACGGTTTATATTATCACCCATAAACATATCTTTCCTTGGCTTTATACCAAAGACAAGGATTTTAACCGTTCCAATTACCGTTTTGTCAGTAGTTCTTCCAATCCGATAAATAAAACAAATTCCCTTTTGTATCAGCTCACGGATTTAACCCGGGAGCCCGGATTTATCCCTCTGGGGGATCATTATGCCGAATCGGAAGCGATGTATAATATTTTTAAAAATCCTAAATTTTACTCCAGCCTGAATTACATCGGATTTCTGCATTACGATTTCGAATTCGTATCCGCCGATGGTTCCTGCAATATTACCAAACAAATCAATCGTTACCTGCAAGATAAAATCAAAGCCCATATTTCTTTTTCCACAAGTAACACCTCAGGCGTATATCATATGAGGATGCTGGCCGATGTAAACCAGCCGGACACACTCTTCGGTTCGGGCTATAACTGTTATGATTATATTTTAAATGATTATAATCACTACTTTCATACCAACCTTACTTTGGAAGATATGTTTCGCAAGCAATCCATCAATATGTGTTCCAGCTTTTTAATGGATATTGAAACCTTCTTGAAAATGATGGGGTTTATTGCTTATGTTATCGAAAGTGGGAAACTGAATGTTTTTGATACACTCCATCAGTATCGAATCCAAAGTCACTTGATGGAAAGGTACTATTCGGTCTTTTTATTATTCGAGTACGATCAGTCCCTGAATTTGACGTTACCCCATCTGGGGCATCTAAAATCCATTCGTTAATTTCATTTAAAATTGAACCCTTCAAGCGTATAACCCATCATCCATCTCCACCATGATTATCTCAACTACAGAAACAAAACCCTCGGCTTCAGCCGACTACTTTAGCTCAATTGTCATCTCGGTTTTTTCCCGGTTCTTGTGCCACCGTAAAAGTGGCGATGCCAATTGGAAGTCGGCATCGCCACTTTTGGGTGGCGCATAACCCACAGGTTTCTAGCCGGTGGTAGTTAAGTGGATTGGAGATTCCCAGAGCGCGGTTCCTTTGTTATTCACATTTACTGCATTTTGATAATAACTGTTTCATTCTAAACCACTTTCCATCGGGCAACTTCCCCAGAAATTCAATGATACCGTTAATATCTTTGGCGTAGAAAACTTGAGAATTATCCCATATGATCCAATAGTTCCCCATTCCCACCATACAACGTGGCTTAAAACGGTTTTCCTCCGTATACGTGCTCGCCTCAACGCCAGAGCCATGAGTTATCAAGGCTTTACAATGATTGCTCAGTTCCGAAAGTTGAATTAAATTGAGATGGCTGCAATCAACCAGGTTAGACGCATTGCCTTTCGGTTTGGCCGAACAGTAATAGGTATATTGAGGGAAAGCCTTTGCGATGTGTTCCACGAAATCGTTCATGGGAAAGTTGCTTTGACCCGAACGCACATGCCCATTCTCAATAAAGATGCTGTTTTGATTAACTGCAAACGGCAACTCCGGTTTGCGGTAAAACTTGACTGCCGGAGGAACTTCCGGAACCGAAAGCTGATAAATAGAACGCAAATTATAAAGTTTCATATAACGGTTAAATGTATGGACGTTATTTTTATAGGTAAGATGATATTTGTGTGCAATATCCTTAAATACTTCAAACCACATATTTATAAAAAATGCATCCGGCGGACAATTGGGTGTAGGTTTTGTCGTATAATGATCATGATCTCCCACATATGTGATAACCGGAAATCCGAAGTCTTCCCATAAATAAACATTATAATCATGGCATTCAAGGGTAATTGTTAAATCAGGATATTTTTCTTTTAAAGCCGCAATAAAAGGCCGGGTTAGAATAACATCTCCGGAATGAAGGCTATCATGAATGAAAAAGTGCATCTTCTTTCCCCCCTTTTTGCTTACTTGGATGAGTATCTTTGATTAGGGTATAAAATTTAGCGTTTATTTCATCAATACATTGATTCCGCTCCAGGTTTAAAATTGATTGCTGATTGATTAAAGTATCTTTCTCCTCCATCGGTACTTTTTCAAATTCATATGCTTTTTCTTGGACATGCCATAATTTACAATTGGCTAAAATAAGCGCGGAAAATATCTCGCCAATATTATCATAAAACTTATGGACCCAATCGCCCTCTTTTTTATAAACTTTATTTGAAGGCAGCGATAATTGTTCGAAAGGAATCAAACCTTCGACGGCAGATTGAATATATTCATTTATTTCCTCCTGAAGAAGCTTTTCCTGGAATAATATATTTTTTACCTGTTCCTGATCTTGCGAATGCCAATGTTTCAATACAACAACCACCAGTTTATCACAGAGAGAACCCAGTGTTTCGGCCATGCCAATTCCTCCCGTTCACTAAATCCAAACTTTTCCCGTTAAATTGGGTTATTAAGCATTTCGTTAATTTTGAAAAGATTGGCTTTCAACATTTGAATTTTAAATACCATTCAATTGTTTTCAATAGTCCATCCTTTAAAGACACTTGGGGCTGGTATCCCAACTGCTTTAGTTTTCTTAAATCCGGGCATCTTCTTGGGGTGCCTCCTTTTTGTAAATCATGATGCGTGATCCGGATATTCAGATGAAGCAACTCGGCAACCTGATAAGCCAAATGTTCGATCGTAACTTCATTGTCATTTCCAATATTATATATTTCTCCGGATTGGCCAGCATCAAGCATCCTCATAACCCCATCAACAAAATCATCAATATAACAAAAAGCTCGGGTTTCCTTACCGCTGCCTTGAATCGGAAAATCCAGCCGCTCTTTTTGAAAACCGTCGGAAAGTTCTCCCATTCGTTGAATAAATTCCGGGATAACGTGCTCACTTCCCATGTCAGGCCCATAAATATTATGTGGCCTAAAAATCATGGTTTCAAAAGCATGTTTCCGGCCGTAATTGATCACCAGCAGTTCACTGATTAATTTCCCCCCCGAATAGGAATACCGGGGATTCATGACATCGGGAATAATGGCCCGTTCGGTTTCGGGAGTAGGAATGGTCACCGGTTCATGATATATTTCGGACGATGATGCCAGAATAAACCGTTGCACATGATTAGCCACCGCGGCATCTAATGTATTCATCGCACCCTTGACGCCAACTTCCAAAACGGTTTCCGGTATTTCATAAAAATATTTCGTGCCGTTAATAAACGCCAGATGAAAAACGGTATCCATCCCGATAAAAGCTTGATTGACTTGGTCAAAATTACGAATATCTCCTTCATAAAAGTCGATATCATTCATCGTTTCACCTAATTTTAATCTACTTCCCCGGAAGTTATTATCAAAGACTCTTACCCGGTAACCTTCCCGGACCAATCGTTTGACTAAATTCGATCCAATAAAACCGCTGCCGCCGGTCACCAAAATATTATCCATGATGATTTTCCCTCCCGGTCAAATTTTGCCGGTAACCCAAACCTTCATAATGAATTCCTGGGATCCTAGTAAATGCGGCCTTGTCGAAAAGCCGCCAACTATCATAAAAAATGGCCGGTTGATTCATTTGTGTTAAAAGCGAAAAGATATTCAGACCTTTATATTTGACATGATTATTAGCAATTAGCACCACATCGGCATCTTTAAAACCAGCTTCAATGCTTACCGGTTTTACCCCCAAATGAGCGATGGTGTTCGCCGTCACAATAAAATCATGGGCAAAAATTTGATGGGCTCCGATTTTTTTTAATTCATCCAATAATATCAAGGAAGGTGAGCCGCGTAAATCGTCGGTCTCCGGTTGCCCCTTAAAAGCCATACCGGAAATGAATATTTTGGCGTTTGCCGGATCCTTGCCATAAGCAAGTAATAATTCCTGAATCCGTCTTACGACGATACCTGGTAAGGCTTCATGAATCTGGCGGGCATGTTTTACCAAGCATGGAGAGTAAAAGTACTGTCCGGCGGAATAACTTAAAATATGCGGATCTTTTTCCAGGCAAGCACCACCCACATATCCCGGATCCGGAATATGGGTTCGTGGATATCCCATCCGTCCGGCCCTTACTACCTCCAAGCCATCAATTCCGATATGTTCGCACAGTCCGGCCACTTCATTGGCGAAAGCAAAATTTAAATCACGGTAGGCATTATCCAGCAATTTCACCATTTCCGCCGTCTCCAGTGATGAAACCTCAATAACGGTGGGGGTAATTTTTCGAAAGAGCGTTATGGACTTTTCGACGCTTTCCTGATTTATTCCACCCACAATCTGCGGTAAAACCTTTAGTTCTTCCAAAGCTTTACCTTCAATGGTCCGTTCGGGACAAAAGGCGATATTTACAACCGGGTTGTTTTTCGCAAGAATCGGCAGTACGACTTGACGTGTTGTGCCAATCACCACGGTGCTCCGGAGAACAACCAGGGCATTTTTATTTAAATGGTGGGATATCCCCTCGGCCACATTAATAATATATTGCAGATCGGGTTCTTTGAAACCCGTTTTAAGCGGCGTGCCCACAGTAATCACAAAAACGTCAAACTTTTCATCCGGGATTGTCGTGGTAAACTTTAAATTCTTATTAACATAGAGTTGTAATAGCATTTCTAGCCCAATTTCATGGAAATGAGGAATTCCTTTTTGTAAAGATTCCACAATTTCCGGTCTGATTTCTACGCCCGTAACCTCAAAACCCTTTTCAGCCATAATCACTGCCAGTGTCAACCCCACATAACCGATACCACAAATGCATATCTTGGGTAATTTATACACCACGAAAGACCTCCTTAAACTCCCTTCAGGTAAAAGCAAACGCTTCGTTGAATTTGCTACGTTAATTCATAATATGGTTCTTTGTTTAGCAAGTGACTTTGACTTTATAACATTTACATGTGATTAAACCATCCAATGCGGATAACATTTTTCATTGGACTTTATCATCGGTGACAAAATATTTGAAAAAGAATCGTACATAACCCTTGTAACATTTTTTAAATCATATACATAAGTTAATTTGAAGACGAATAGGATGGATTGGGGAAAACAGATGGAAAAAAATGATAAAATATATGTCGCCGGACATAAGGGGTTGGTTGGTTCAACAATCTTACGGAAACTGCAAACCCAAGATTTTCAGAATTTGATTTATCGCTCCAGTGAAGAACTGGATCTTCGGATTCAGCAAGAGGTCAACGCTTTCTTTGAATCGGAACGGCCGGAGTTTGTTTTTTTGGCTGCCGCCAAAGTCGGAGGGATCTTTGCCAACTCTCATCAACCGGCTGAATTTATCTATGATAATCTGGCAATTCAGATGAATATCATTCATAATGCATACCGCTTTGGTGTCAAAAAACTGCTTTTTTTAGGAAGTTCCTGTGTTTATCCCAAATTTGCCAAGCAACCGATTCATGAGGAGTACCTACTGACCAGTGAATTGGAGCCAACCAACGAGCCTTATGCCATTGCCAAGATTGCCGGGGTAAAAATGTGCCAATATTATAACCGGCAATACGGAACCCATTTTATTTCGATCATGCCGCCCAATCTTTACGGTCCGAATGACAACTTTCACGGTCAGAACGCTCATGTTCTGGCTTCCTTGCTCCATAAATTCCATACGGCAAAAATCACCGCCGCTTCAAAAGTGACAGTCTGGGGTTCGGGAAAACCGCTCCGGGAGTTCTTACATGTAGACGATCTGGCCGATGCTTGTCTATTTTTAATGAACAGTTATGATAGTAATGAGATTCTTAATGTTGGTACAGGTGAAGAGCTGTCCATTGCCGATTTGGCGAATATGATCAAAGAAATTGTAGGATACCAAGGTGAAATCGAATTTGATGTAAGCAAACCGGATGGCACTTATCGGAAGCTTTTAGATGTATCTAGGATAAATAAGTTAGGATGGAAAAGTAGGATTGATCTTGAAAATGGGATTCGTCAAACATACAACTGGTATTTGGACAATTTGAATCATTTGAGAATTTGAAAAGGCGATTCAATGTCATGCCCGACCCTCTACCCCCCAGAATCAGGGATTTAAACGGCGTATCAGTATTCGAAGTGATAGTCTCAACTACGGGCTTCCAGCCGGTTGTAATTGAGTTATCGCGGTCTCCGCAATTCAATCCAACCCAGTGAAAAGTATGGTCATTTTAGTAATTTAAAAACGATAAAATGGAAAATAAAAATGGCTGCTGAAAAGCAGCCTAAAAATTTAACGGATAACTAGGAGTCTGTGCGGGTAATAGGTTTTCGAAGTATTTAGTGTTTAGTAACATAATCTATAACAAGATATTGTGGTTTTAAGCTATAAAAATGTGTTACGCGCACAGACTCCCAGGTCAGATTGTCACCGGTAGGATTTTTTATGGTCAATCACATCCCGCCAGTAGTTTAACAAATCCGCCAAGGTTTGCTCAAATGGGATGGCCGGTTCCCAGCCGCTGATTTTATAAAACTTCTTATAACTTCCCAGCAATACCGGAACATCGGAAGGCCGCATCCGGGTCGGATCAGGCCGGATCTCGATGCTTTTTGATGAGAGCCCCAGCAGGATATTCAGAATCTGTTTCATGGTAAAGGCATTGCCGCTGCATATTTGATAAACCTCCCCCGCTTTCCCCTTTTGTAAAGCCAGCCAGTAACCCCGCGCTACATCCCGGACATCGGTAAAGTCCCGCTTGGTATTTAACAAACCCACGTAAACCACCGGTACTCTGATTCCCAACTCAATTTCGGCGATTTGCTTGGCAAAGTTGGAGGCCACAAAGAATTCGTTTTGTTTCGGCCCGGTATGATTAAACGCCCGGGTGCGGACGATGTCCAGGCCGTAACTATGGAAGTATTGATAGCCTAATAAATCCTGGGCTGCTTTGCTGACCCCGTGCGGACTCAGGGGCCTAAACGGGTTATCCTCCTTTATGGGTAGTTCCTCCTCATAGACGTTGCCGTATTCCTCAGAGGAACAGGCCAGTAATATCCGGCAATCCGGTGAAAGTTTCCGGACCGCCTCAAAAATATTCAATGTACCGTTGATGTTATTGACCAGAGTATCATTGGGGCTGTTCCAGGACGCCGGGACATAACTATGTCCGGCCAGATGGAAAATGTATTTTGGTTTGACCGCTTCGATAACTTCCCGGACCGATTTAAAGTCCCGCAACTCACATTCGCAAAACTTGATTTGATGTTCAATTTGTTCCAAATTACTGCGGTTGCTCCGCCAGCGAACCGTGCCATAGATTTCAGCATGTTCAACGTTCCGGTGGATGTATTCCGCCAAATGGCTACCGGCGAAACCTGTGATCCCGGTGATTAGGATTTTCATGGCGCTCCTCCGTTTTAGCGTATGGCATTGGGTATATCGTTAAGTTTAGTATTATATCCGGCTTGCTAATAAATATTATGCTTGGAAGGGCAACGGATAGAAGTAAAATAAAAATAAACCGTGAAAAATTGTTACTTCACGGTTCTATCCATAATTCTATACGTACAATTAAGGCTCTGTTTTCAATCTGGACGCTATACGCCATTCGCTGGATTCACAATTACCCCTTACGTTGGCCCTACGCCACCCGTACATCGGTAACTACAGTAATAGGCATTGGCACAGGTTCGCCGGCTCTTTGCAGCAACACCGTTTGTTTAGTAACTCCGGCAATTTTGGGACTAGAAACATCGGTGACCACTTCAAACTGTTGAAATAAGGCGCCGTTCGGTGTTAATTTCATGCCTTCAACCAGGACTTTAGTTTCAGTGACGCCGGGACCGGAAACATCAGTAACTATGTTAAACGGTGAATCCGGCAGTATTGTACCAAAGACGGACGCCAGTAAAACGATATTTTGGGTCACCGCCGCTTGGGTTGGGTTTAAACTGAATGAAATGTTCTCCACGACCACCGTGACATTGTTTACTTGAGCGGAAGTTATGCTCGGGATGCTTACCAGGATTGAAAATGGTACTTCCTCGCCAACGGTTTTGACGATATTATCGGTTCCAATATAATTTACCGTCTTATCAACCCGGCCCGCAACAACAACTCCATCGGTAACCACATTAAAAGTCACATTATCAACGGTGGCTTGAATATTTTTGATTTCACTCGCCGGTTCCGGCAGTTTAACGGTATTTCTAACAATAATTTGTTGACGGCCAATAATCTCGTCCGTGGGAAAAATTACAGAGCCACTTTGAACTACAATCGGGGTGACGATTGGAATATTTTCCCGGTGGACCACCAAAACCTGTTTGGTATTTTCACCCACTACTTGTTCCAATCTGAAGAGCGGGCCGGCGCCTAAAACCAGATTAAGCTGGACTTCACGGGTGATAATGGCGTGGATGGAGATAATTACTTTTTGCCGCAAGGTAGTAGTGGATGTTAATTCAAAAAAGATCGCTTCAATTCTAGAGTCGAGATGTACATTATCCCCCGGCGTCGCTCCCGGGATATCCAGGAACACAGAGAATGGAATATCTTCCGCTTGATGACGCTCAATATTATCCGTGCCGATAAAGAAGATCTGCTTGTGGATCGTGCCTTGGACGATTACTTTGTCATGGATTACATGGGTGGTAAGATCCTGAAGTTTGGCGACGATCTCCCGTACTTTGACGGCCGGCACATTTAGAGTAATAACACTTTCTAACAGATCCTGAACCGTATTTTCACCGATAAATTCCTCCACCTTAAACAATGGACCGGCGCCCACGGTGACTTGTTGTTCTACATTTTCAGTGACTTTCACGAAGAATTCCAAAACGGCTTTTTGGCGGAGGGTGGCCGGGGATATCAGGTTAAAGATGATGGTTTCAATCCGCGGTTGTACCTCGGCATTCATTCCCGGCGCCACACCCGGGATATCCACGAACAGGCTGAAAGGGCTATCCTCCGCTTGATGGCGCTCTAAATTGGCAGTATCCACGAAAAAGATCTGTTTATGTAAGATCCCTTGAACGATGACTTTATCGTTAATGATTTCCACGGTCACATCTCGAATGGTTCCGGTAATTTCATCAATTTTCAAAGCGGGAGTAAACAGCTCAACCTCGTCTTCAATCAGGGTTTGCGCCGAATTTTCACCGGCAACTTGCGCAAGCAGTAACCGGGGACCGTTACCTAATTCCAAATTCCCCTGGAGGGTTTCGGTTATCTTGACGAAGACCTCGATAATAATTTTTTTCAGGATACTCAATCCATCAGTTGCCACTTCGGTGATGATCTCTTCAATAACAGCGGTTACTTGGGCATTCATCCCGGGTAGAACTCCCGGGATATCCAAAAAAGTGCTGAATGGAATATCGCCGGCCAGGTGATGAACGATGCCGTCAGTTCCGACAAAGAAAAGCTGTTCATGGATGACACCCTGGACGATGACTTTATTGGGAATGATTTCCGCTACCAGATTGACTGCTTTGGCGACTACATTCCGTACTTTAACCGCCGCCAGCGGTAAAACCACATTTTGATTCGTGGTCACCTGCTTATTAAACTTCATTTGTCCATTCGGGACAATCGGAGAGGGTGTTTTGGAAACCGTCTGGGAATCCAACTGAGAGACCGCCACCTCATCCGGCATTGATTGACTGGTATTGAGTAAATCTACATCCACCGGTATTTTTGATAAAACCTCCACTTTCACGTCTCCGACCCCCGTCTGACCCAAAAAGCCGGGTTCCAAGCGTGGAAGGTAATCTATAGATATAGTTGAATCCGGCTCCGGTTTGGTCTTTTGGTAGGACATAGCCTTCTTTTTCCTGCCGGATCTCGCCTTTTTGGGTTTTGAATTGGCCCGAACAGCTGTTTTGGATGGTTCTTCGCTATCGGCGTCGGCTGTCGCCGGAATCGTTTGAAGTTCAGTCTTAACTGCTTTGGCTCGTTTTTTACGCAATTTTTTCGGTTTCTCGATGACGGTTTCCGTTTCAAGATCTTCCGCCGTAAGTTCATTTGCTTGAAGATTATCGATATTCATTATGCTTACCTCCTTTCGTTCGTTCAGGCAGCCTTTGCTGCCGAACATTCAAAAAAAGCTTAGTTTGAATCGTTTTAAAAAAGTTTTGAAAAATGCTGGTATAGTATATGCCGGCAGCCACTCAAGTGCTTTCATTCCATTTCGGCCCACCGTATGATTCGATTTCAGACGCAATTTTCAAGATTTTATGATGATATTCAGGATCAGTCGCCCATCCCGGCTCGGAGTTAGTCGGTAAAATACTTTTTAAAAACATATTTGCATCGTCCAAAAACTCCAAAGCATCTTTATACCAAGAAAACCCGGCAATTATTTTGGCGTAATCAAGGATGCATTCAGTCCAATTCGAATATTTTCTCCACTCAATCAATGAATTGAACCATCCGTATTGATAATGCCATTCGGTACCCGGTAACCAGATGGTTTCTCCTTTCCATGAGTTCCCGGCCTTGATTGAAAACAGATTATTTGCCTTTTGGGCTAATTCTGTATTCCCCCAATTACACTCCAAGGCGGCTTGAGCAAAAACTACCGTCTTATTAAAAAGCGCTCCTTTCGCGAGAGCTTCATTGGAAGCCCGGTTTAACCCGTTAATAAATTCTATTTTCGTCATTGGGACTCCTGATTTTTTTATTTAAATAGAAACCGGTTTGCTGCCTAAACCGGAAGGATATGTATCGGTAAAGTGGATGGGATTATTATATGAAACTCCCTTTTCCTATGAACCTCTCAAATGAAGATTTGCATTGTAAACTTTCAATGATAACTTTGCGCGATAAATGATGGTATCTTGACTTATATGACATTGTCACATCGGACTAATTACTAAATCATGCCTTTTGCCTGACGCAGATTTTAGCATAGATTCATAGTCTATATAACAAAACAATCCGATAAAATCAAACGAGGTGAAGAGAATGTCTTCAAATTATAGTCAAGAAACATTTCCTTATATCATCCAAACTGATGATACAATTTGGGATTTGGCCGACCAATATGATACGACTGCAGAAGATATTATGGCCGCAAACCCCGGAGTTGATCCCAATAATTTATATGTTGGGCAAGTTATTTATGTGCCGGGGGATCCTCCATCGACTTGGATGGAGGATCCGGTGGAATTTTCCCAACGCAGACGGGAGCCCATGCGTAGACCTGAGCGCAGACGGCGCCCCCCGTTTAGACCGGCGCCAATCCGGCCGCCATTCCGGCCGCCATTCCGGCCGGCATTTTGTCCCGGAGGAAGGTTTTATACGGTTCAACCGGGTGACAGTATTTATCGAATAGCTGGCCGGTTTGGGGTTCCGTTTGGTGCGATCGCCGCCAGTAACCCCAATATTAATCTTTACTTCCTTCAGGTTGGGCAGGTTATTTGCGTACCTTTCCGGTAGCTTGCAAGCAGGTATACGCAACATAAATTGTCTCATTGCGAAAAGACTATCGTTTATCGTAAAAAACCATAGTCTTTTCTATTTTACAATTATTTTCATGGTGGATGAATTTCAGGTTTTGATGATGAATTATGCTTAAGGCTTAAAACGGATTTTAGCATTGATACATATATTAAACTTAGAAACAACTTAAGAAAAAACGAGGTGAAAAGAATGAATGATTCTGAATTCGATTCTGAATTCGATTCCGAATTCGATTATGAATTGATTGAATATACCATCCAACCGGGTGATACATTTTGGAATCTATCCGGCCAATATGATATTACGGTAGATGAGCTCATGGAGGCCAATCCTGATGTTGACCCTTACAATTTGCAAATCGGGCAGGTTATTTTGATACCCGTTCCTTCATCGGCGCAAACTTTGCAGCGCCCGGATGAACGTCCAGGAGAACGTCCAGGAGAACGTCCGGGAGAACGCCCGGGAGAACGCCCGGGAGAACGCCCAGAAGAACGTCCAGAAGAACGCCCAGGGCAACGTCCGGGAGAACGCCCAGGACAACGTCCGGGAGAACGCCGGCCAGAATTTAGACGGCCACCTCGACGGCCGACTCGACCGCCGTTTCGACCACCATTTCGACCACCATTTCGACCGCCATTTCAACCGTATTATCCTTACTATCCGTCGCCGGTTGCTTGCCCTGCTGGAGCAACGCCATATGCAGTACAACCAGGTGATTCTCTCTATAGTATAGCTGCCCAGTTCGGCATTTCAATCGACGCCATCATCGCTACCAACCCTTTTATTAACTTTGGGATACCTCTCCGGATTGGCCAGGTTATTTGTCTACCGGTCTATTGATTAACATTTGTCAGGTGTATTGGATTTCGGTGTCGTATTTAAACAACTGCTTACGGCGTCGCCCGAAACAATATTTTTAGCATAAAATCAAGGAGATTCTTCCTCTCCTTCTACCCCAAATAAATTGCATGCCGTACTAAAAAAACTATCGTTTCAACCTTAACGATAGTCTTTCTTTATTCTTCTTTAAAACGTGGCTTGATTATCCGCTGATATGGCAGTTGAAACCGCAACAAAGGCAACAGCTTTTTCAGTACCACGCCCCTGTTTACCATTCGGCCCACCGAAATAAGCTTCATCAAGCTGGATGACGCCCTACCAGAAACAAGGCTAAGAACCCACCTATCCCCCGCCCCCTTCCCTCGGTGAAATTGTTCTGCTCAATCCGGAGGGAAGGGGAGAAGAACTTCGTTAAAATATCCCGGCTATTCGGGAAACCTCCCTCTTCCCTCCGAACATCCGAACACCAGCCAAGCCGACTCCCCCTTCCCTCCGAACATCAGCAACGCCGCTCCCTCTTCCCTCCGAACATCAGCAACGCCGCTCCCCCTTCCCTCCGAACATCAGCAACGCCGCTCCCCCTTCCCTCCGAATATCAGCCAAAATCACCCACCGAGGGAAGGGGGCTGGGGGGGTTAGGTCGTTTTTAGGCCCCCATCATCAACTCGCGCGCGCGACAGCCTTTCGCAAGTAAGCAAACCTCCAGGAGAAAAACTACCACAGACCGTTTTATCCTGGGCCGGTGGAAATCCTTTATTGCAACATTTCACGCATCCGGGCCAGCCAATTATCATTCCGAATTGTCCCATGACTTAAAATCACTCCGAATTGACTCGCCATCAAACATTATCGACTCGTTGCCGATCATTATCGACTCATTGTCAATAACAA
The DNA here is from genome assembly GCA_023436305.1 of Bacillota bacterium. Lineage (GTDB taxonomy): Bacteria > Bacillota > UBA4882 > UBA8346 > UBA8346 > JAEZJQ01. Next base: position 647 of record JAEZJQ010000006.1, on the reverse strand, counting down.
TCGACTAACTGCCGATCATGATCGACTCGTTGCCGATCATGATCGACCGATTGTCAATACCAATTGACTAACTGCCGATCATGATCGACTCGTTGCCGATCATTATCGGCTCATTGTCAATACCAATTGACTAACTGCCGATCATGATCGACTCGTTGCCGATCATTATCGACTCATTGTCAATAACAATCGACTAACTGTCAATCATTACCGACTCATTATCAATCATTTTCGACCCGCCGTCGATCCTTACCGGCTTACAGTCGATCCAATAGTTTAAAATATCTAAGCCGTGGGCGGCGCGCTCTTTCTTGTTGGCCTTTGGAAGAAAACGCCCATTTCATCGGCAACCACATTCAGCCCCGGGACTTTGTCCCGGTTTTGTTTGACCGCCGCGTAGACATCCAAAGACGCGGCCAGGGCGTCGCTATTTACTGCGGTATTCGTTTTTTGGATGCTTTCGGCCAGTTCGTTTATCTGGTTGACGATGAGGGTAAGATTCTTGGCAAGCTGGTAATCTTTTCTTAAATTCCTCCACATTAAAGACACTGGGCAGGATCTCCGGGTGGGCGTTTACAACGTTGTAAGCCTTATCGATAAAGGGAATAAACCCATTACCGGCCTTGAAAATGGATTTTATCTCATCG
>JAEZJQ010000005.1 GCA_023436305.1 Bacillota bacterium | reverse complement strand
GGCAGGTACCGGATTCGATGTAATGGGAGGCAACTTCCATTCCATATAAAAACCCCATGCAAGCATTGGAGATATCAAAGGCATTGGCTTTTTCGGCTCCCAAAATATCCTGGAGAATCACACTCATCGCAGGTTCCACATAGTCACGCAACATCCCCACATACAAAATCAGATCCAGGTCATGTGGTGAAAAATTAACATTTTGCAAACATTTTTCGGCAGCTTTTACCGACATTTCGATACCGGTTTCACCCGGACGTTTAAAATGCCGAGTTTCTGCTTTATTCAAGAGAAGTTTTTTTTTCAGCCCTTCAATATCAGCATTAGTGCCACCGTTTTTAGTGACTAAATCAAGTAATTCATCGTTGGAAACCAATCGCTCCGGTAAATAGCAACCGATACTTTCGATTGACATTCCCATTTTGTCCACTCCTTTGTTTCGCTAATGTTTTAAGGGCGTTGCGGGTTATTTATTGAAAAGTGCAGTGGGTATTCTTACTGTTCAATTGTATATAAGAGTTGTGTTGAATATTGGGAGTTTTGTTCGGAAATTCTAAAATCTAATATGTTTCATGGGTTTTCGTCCTTTCTATTAAAATTGTGGAGAATAAAAATAATTTTCTCCCAATATATTACTATTATCGGTATATTTACACATTTAGTTTATAATTTATTTAAAATGAAGGAAAATTATTTGATAAATGAAAATATATTAATATTGCAAAAGATATTGATTGGATTTTCTCAGCGATTATAACTCCTTTCGATATGAAAAGCAAACTCATGATGGTATTGGTTGAATATAGTTTTGTGAACTTTATTTTGGACATGTTAAGATTTTCGTTCACCCACTACCCGGTAACAGGATGATAAATATATGTAAATGTATTTTGCCGTTGGTTTGCCGCTAATCCCCGCAATCGTTAGAAAAAATCCGGAGATATGGAAAGAATTTAACGCAAGAGTGAAATCACATTGCCGTTTCGCGGCAGGAAAAATTTAATTTATAAGGAATAAATACATATTAAAGTTTTGCTTCAATCAAAATAGTATCCCAAAGGGTTTGTAGAAATAACAAACCTCTAGCTGATGATAAATATTTGAATGCGGGGGCGTTTCGTGAAGCGAATTCTTATCCTGCCGAATCCATTAAAGCCCAAAGCGCTTCAATTTGCGGAGAGACTCGTAGAATTACTGAAGGTTCGTGGTTTTGAGCCGGTAGTGGAACGGGAAATTGCGGATAACTTAAACTTGCCGGATCAGGGAATTGATTATTTGAATCATTGGCATCAGATCGATCTGGTCATGGTCTTGGGTGGCGATGGTTCAATGCTGAATGCGGCCCGCCGGGTTTATCCCCATCAGATTCCTTTGCTTGGAATCAATTTAGGACAGTTGGGATTTTTAACCCGGATCGAGATTCACCAGGTGGAATCCGCTTTGGATGATTTGCAAAGCGGTAATTACCGGCTTGAGGAAAGGGCCATGCTTACGGCGGAAGTGACCCGGGATAATGCCTTGATTGGGCAATTGACCGGCTTGAACGAACTGGTTATCGCCAAGGGCGCTTCATCCCGGATGATCCGGCTTAAAACCTGGATTGACAATGAGTATTTTACTACCTATCCGGCCGATGGGTTGATTATCGCCACTGCAACCGGTTCCACCGCCTATTCATTGTCGGCGGGTGGACCAATTCTTGACCCGCGCCTGGCGGCCATTCTCATTACTCCAATCTGCGCCCATTCTTTTTACGCAAGGCCGGTGGTTTTGCACAACGAAGCGCAAATCAAAGTAATTATGGACGCGAACCATACTGATATCAACTTAACAGCGGATGGCCAAATCGGGCTCAACTTACAGCCCGGGGACCAAATCCATTTACGGCGGGCGCCTTATCTTACCCAATTGATCTATTTTAAAAATCAGGGAATATTTGGGGTGTTAAAATCCCACCTGGGCGAAGGGCGGATTTAAAAACTTTTCTGTCCGTGAGAATGACAACTTCAAAATGGGTAAGGCATTTACCGTAAATGATATACAATTCCTTTAATGAACGCTTAATATCAAGGAGCCTAAATTATGAAGAACAATCGCCAGGCCATGATTGTTTCCATCATTAAAGAATTAATCATCGGAACCCAGGAAGAACTGGGGGAAATCTTGAAATCGAGGGATATTCAAGTAACTCAAGCCACGTTATCCCGGGATATCAAGGAACTGGGTTTGGTTAAAGTACCAACACTGGATGGGGGTTATCGTTATTCTTTACCGCAAGATCGGACTCCAGGGGATTTAATGCGCCGGGCGCAACGGATGCTGGAAGATGCCGTGATTGCCATTGACTCCGCGGAAAACATCATTGTAATTAAGACCATGAGTGGTACGGCGCAAGGAGTGGCGGCGGCTTTTGATGAACTTGAATGGCCTGAAGTCGTCGGCACCGTCGCCGGAGATAACACAATCATGGTTGTGGTCCGGAACAAAGCGCAAGTGGAAGAAGTATTAAACCGGCTTCAACAGTTAAGGAGGGAATAAATTGCTTCAGGAAGTTTATGTGAAGAATCTGGCCTTAATTGAAGAGATCAGATTGGAGTTTGATCCCAGTTTTAATGTTTTAACCGGGGAAACCGGGGCCGGTAAATCCATCATCATTGACGCCTTGAGTCTCGCTTTAGGGGGCCGGTTTAGTTCAGAGATGATCAGAACCGGAGCGGAAAGCACCTTGGTTGAAGTCTGCTTTCTCACCAAGAACCGGCCGGACCTGGCCGCATATTTGGAAGAACTGGGTGTTTTACCGGAAACCGATAACACATTGGTAATTCAACGGGAAGTTGGAACCAGCGGGAAGAATCGTTGCCGGGTCAATGGTCAATTGGTAACCGTTCTGGCATTGACGAAAATCGGAGAGTTTTTACTGGATATTCACGGCCAGCATGAGCACCAAACCTTGCTATTTCCGGAAAAACAATTGGAATTGCTCGACTGCTATTGCGGCGCCTCCTGTTTGAACCTTCGCGACGAGTTTCATAAGTTACATAAGGAATGGCAGCTGCTGGATAAAGAATACCGGGATTTACAGCAGAATGAGTTTGACTTGGCGCGGAAAGTGGAGCTGTTACAGTTTCAAATCGATGACATAAACCAAGCCAAACTGATTATCGGTGAGGATGAGGAGCTATTAAAGGAACGCTCGTTGCTGGGTTCCGCCGAAAAATTGTATGAAGCCGCGACCCAATCATACCAAGCCCTTTACGATAATTCCAGCGGCCAGGCTGCGGTTGAATTGTTGGTGAATGCTGAAAAGGCTTTGGAGCAAGCGGCGGCCATCGACCCCCAATTGGAACCCGTGTTGAACGCATTGCGGGAAGCCGCATGCCAGACGGAAGAGGTGGCCCGGGAAATCCGGGGTTACCAGGAACGGGTGCAATTCGATCCGGAACGTTTGAGTATCATCGAGGAACGTTTAGATGAGATTGGCCGTCTAAAACGAAAATATGGAGCCAGTGTTGGCGAGATTCTGCTTTTTGCTGAACGCTGTACGCAAGAACTGGCCGGGATCTCCAACCGGGAAGAACGGTCGCAACAATTGGAAACGGAATTGCAAAACATAAAAGTCAAATTGGGGGAATTGGCCGGACGGCTTTCTCAAGAGCGCCGGGACGGAGCTGATAAATTAGAGTCGGCTATCGTTGACCAATTGAAAGACTTGAATATGGGGAATACCCAGTTTAAAATTAACCTGGCTCAAATCGAAGTCGAAAACGGGATTCCGATGGAAGGGAAAATTGTGGCTGTGGCTGACGACGGCGCAGATAAAATTGAATTCATGGTAGCTCCTAATCCGGGGGAGAGTTTAAAACCGATGATTAAAATTGCTTCGGGGGGAGAACTTTCCCGGATCATGCTGGCTTTAAAATCAATCCTGGCGGAGCTGGATGAGACTCCCACCATGGTTTTTGATGAGATCGATGTGGGTATTGGCGGACGAACCGCCCAGGCCGTGGCCGAGAAACTGCTCTTAATCGGCCAGACTCGTCAAGTTATCTGTGTAACCCACTTGCCGCAGATTGCGAGCCTTGCCCAACGTCATTTTTACATTGAAAAAAAAGTAATCGGAGCGCGTACTTCGGTTTCAGTGCATGAAATGACCATGGATGAACGGATCGAAGAACTGGCGCGCATGTTAGGCGGCGCTCAAGTCACCGACACCACCCGGCAACACGCCCGGGAAATGTTAATGCTGGCGGAGAAACTGCGTTTGAAAAAAGTGGGACAAATGTATTAAGAAGTTTGAAGTGAGCGGTGTGTTAGTTTGAAATAGGAACATATATTGATTTTATTATAAATTTTATGTTATGATTAAAATTGCATATGTTTGATACTTGATAATATCAGTGTTATCATTTACAATATAATATTTTACCGGGGAGGAGCCTATGCTTCTTAAAGCGTTTCGTGTTCGAATGTATAAATGCGTATATGATTCCGGGTGGATTGAGGTATCACCTTTAACGGCAATGATTGGGAAGAATGAATCGGGTAAGACTTCGTTACTGAATGCCTTGTATCGGTTCAATCCTTTTAAGCCGGAGAATTATGTGATGGAAAAAGAGTGGCCCCGGTCGAAGCGGAAAGAGCGCGATGAGAATCAAGTGGTTTGTTCCACCCGCTTTGAGCTAACTCCTGAAGAGACTGATGAGTTGAGTATTTTAACCGGCCAAAATGTAACCGAATCCTGTTTTGAAGTAACGCGGAATTACGCCGGTCGCTTGGAAGTGTTATTTCCTCCGGGGCTTTTCCCAGACAAACATAATCACCGGGATGTCGATGAGATATGTAATTCGATTCCCGGGATTCAGGAGCCGGTATGTGATCTATTCCGGGAGAAAGCCCACGAGTATATCAAGGAGTTGCGTGAGTTTGCATATGATGGCCGTTTTTCGGAAATTGTCAAAATGTTCAATGCCAAGGTTGCCGAATTACGTGCGGTAGCAACGAATGATAGTCCGGGATCACCGGAAAGCAAAAATGAAGAGACGTTTATCTATAATTACGCCAGTCAAATTTCGATTATATCACGGAAATTATCGGAGACCCGGACAACGCAGGAAAAAGCCCAAGATTTTATTATAAATCACTTACCCACTTTTATTTATATGTCCGATTATCAGATTTTTTCCGGAAGCGCTGATCTGCAAAAAGTAAAACAGAATCAGGCCGAAGGCCAGCTTACCGAAGAGGAAAAGACTTTATTGGCGATTATGGAATTGGCCGGGTTAAGCCTGGAAGAAGAGATAGCCAAGGAGAATTCAACGCATAAGGACGAGCGGCAGTATGACCTGGATGATGCTTCGATTGCATTTACCAAAGTTATCGCGGAGCGTTGGAAACAGCGCCGCTACGAGGTCCAATTCCGATCCGATGGCCACTGGTTTTATACCTTCGTCAAGGACGAGCGGGATCAATCGTTAATCCGCCTGGAGGAACGGTCCAAGGGATTTCAGTGGTTTTTCTCGTTTGATTTGATGTTTATGAATGAAAGTAAGGGTACTTTCCGAAATTGTGTGATTTTACTGGATGAACCCGGTCTGCACCTCCATCCGGACGCTCAACAGGACTTAATCAGGCGTATGGAAGAATATTCGAAGAGCAATATTCTAATTTACACTACCCATCTCCCGCTAATGCTGGACTTGGAGAAACCGGAATGCATCCGCATTTTGCGCGAGGAAGGCAGTGGCACGGTAGTATCGGAAGATTTCCGCCAATGTCAGCCGGATGAAAAACTGGTTTTGGATGCCGCCCTGGTGATGAATTCCGGTGGCTACCACCAAGCGTCGGGACAAAATCTGGTCTTGCCGGGGATGGATGATTACTGGATTATCAATGAATTATCCCGGTTGTGGTTACGTTCCGGTGAACGCAGCCTGCCCGAGGACTTATACCTGTTTCCCGCCGGTAATATGATAGAGGCTATTTTTGTAACGGTGTTGATGGTAGGCCGAAAAGTGGAAGTTATGACCATCTTGAATTCCGATGAGGCCAGTAATGTCGCCAGGCGTAAATATGAAAAAAATTGGGCGCCTCGTTACGGAATCAGCCGTTCCAATGTTACTAACCTGTCGGAATGCGTGGAAGCCGGGGAAAGGGAGTTCTGGATCGAAGATCTGTTTCCTAGTGATTATTACCTGGCCAAAGTGCAGGAGGTTTATAAAAAACAACTGGCAATTGTGGGCTGTGAACAGGTTAACCCCGCCGGGAATGGCTCTTTGGCCAAAAGAGTGGCAGCTGCCTTGGAAAAGTATGAGGTCCGGTTTGATAAAAGTTTAGTGGTCAAGGCCATCCGTTCCGAAATGAGCCGGATGACAAGTATATCCCAGCTTCCCGAGTTGACCCGGGAGATGGGGCGAAAGTTGATCGAGACAGTGAATGGATATTTTGAAAGGGAACAGTAAACGCATTATTTTCATATCTTAATATGAAAAAGGCCTTCAGAAACATGTTGTGATACCAATCATGTCGTGTTAGTAGGATTTTTCGGGGGGGAGCCCGTATTCTGTTGTATATATTGATATATTTTACAGTTAATTGGAGGTTAATGACATGCGCCGTTCGAAGATAATATTTCTAATGGTTTTCATGGTAATGCTTGCTATTCAGGCCGATATTCACGCGTTTAATTCCCGGTTGGCCTTAAAGGATATGGCCGTTGGCGAAGTGTCCTGGAAAAATGAACGGGAGTTAATCGCCAAGCCCTATGGCGACCCGACGTATCAGCTGGTGAAAGTAAATACCACCTGGGAAATCAGGCCGCTACATATCAGGGATAATACCAAGTTTTTTAAATGGTCTCACAAAAGAGATAAATTGCTTTATTGGAGAAACGGCAATCTGCTTTTGACAAAATTGGAGAAAATGGGGAGCGACTCGGTATTGGTCGGTAAGACTGCGGAGACGGAACCGTGCTGGTCACCGGATGATAAATATTTCACGTATATTCGTGATAATCATGTTTGGATCTGTACCACCAACCTAAAAACGAAAAAGCGAGTCACAAAAAAAGCAGTAAATGAAGCCATATATCCGCAGTGGACCAATTCGGGCAAGGAAATCGTCTTTCAGGGTGCTTATAAAAACAGTTATACCTTGTGGAAGGTCAATGTTAAAACGGGAGAAACCAAAGTAATTAACGACAAACTGAAATGTTTATATTACAAATGGCAAATGTGGAATGATAAAATTGTCGTCATCGATGAAAACACGTTTGATATAAAACAATTATCCTTAACCGGGGAATTAAGCAATTTGACGAGGGATCGGGTGGCAGGCCGGACTATCATTCAGTATAACGCGGATGGTATATATTATACCGATAATAGCCGGAACTTATTTCAGTTGGCCAATGGTTCGGCCAAGCTAATCTTAAAAGAGGTGGATTACGCCTGTATTTCACCCTCGGGAAATTCCCTCGCTTATGCAAAGGATAATCAGTTTTATATCGCAGAAAACTTTATGAACCGTTAAAAAACAAGATTTTAATCAAGGCTTTTCTTGGGCTGTTCCAAAGGCGCCGGTTTCGGTGAGGGACACCCCTTTTTTTTCAGGAGTTCCGGGTCTCCAGTAACATTATCCGGTTGTAATAAATAATCGCCATAAAGAGAACGCTGAGCCGGTTCATGCAATGGGCTCAGCGTTCTTGTGATTTATGGGATATTAATGCATAAAATACGGTAACATTAGTACTTTTTCAATCCGCGCTTTATGGCTCGGTACCCCACTGTAGCGCGCCGGAAACATATCCGGTGGTTTTGGCCCAGTCAACGTAAGTCGTCGCCGTGGAATTGAAGCTATAATCGTCGGTTTGAGTGTAATTACTCCAATCGCTCTTGGCGAATCTACCCTGGATGGTAACATTTCCCCCGGCGGCCAGATTGCCCGCGCCGGTCGAGAATCCAACTTCCAGATAAGTATCGGCGCCGGTCTTGGCAGTGCTCATCGTTACAAAGGTTCCGGAAACATTACTGCTGCCGATGGGGGAATAATCGCAATAGAAGGTCTGTGCTTTGGAACCATCAATTGTATAATAGTAGCGAATCTTCACATTGGATAAAGCAATAGCGCTGCTGCCGGTATTGACCAATTTGATGTTGGTATAGATTTGGTTGCTGGTCGCGGCGGTGCTTTGATTATAGAATTGTACCTTAATGCTGCCGACCGTCGGAACCGGAGTCGGTGTTGCCGGCGGTGGGGTTGCGGTCCGAATTGGAGTTGGAGTGGCTGTAACGTTCGGAGTCGCTGTTACCACCGGAGTTGCTGTTCTAAGTGGGGTTGCCGTTATTACCGGAGTTGCCGTACGAACCGGGGTTGGCGTTACAACCGGTGTCGGGGTTTGAACCGGAGTTGGCGTTGCAGTTACTCCATTTCTCGGTGGTTCATTGCCATAAATTTTTACGCCGTTTCGATATACGGGAATATAATCGGTAACCGCCACGGTACTGGTTAGACCGGTCCGGGAATAGTCGTTGGAAGAGACCAATGAACCGGTACTGTAAGAAGTGAGTACTAGTTGGAATTCGGACTTACCATATATATTCTTGCCGGCCCAGCTAATTTCCACGTAATAGATACGATTGGCTTCATCCCAGGGCTTAATGGCGGAAATTGTAGCGCTATTCGGATTATAATAGGTACTTATCGAGACATTGGCCACAGTGTAGCCTTTATTGTATAATTCGCTTAAATCCATGAAGTATCGATATGATAAACCTGTGTCATAATGAGGCGGATGGATGGACTCGTTGTGAATGTATGTATCAATTTTGATCTCAGTGCCGCTTTCACCCATCACAGAGGCATCAACGTAAAACTCCCGGACTTCCGGTTCAACCGGTATGGTTTCGGCGGTTTGTGAATCCCCAAAGTGTTTGGTCATTCCGGCCATAGCCCCGACAAAACCCGCGTTGTAATCAATAGCGACCTCGGTATATACATACTGTTCCACATCATCGGTATAAGCATCGGAGGATGTAGGGCCGCCCACTAATGCTCCGTAAAGAATATGTTTTTCCGGCATGGTCTTCTTTTCATCGGCCGGCGGACCTTCAAGGCGTCCACTGGCGGCGCGGTGATGCGGGAATTTGGGATAATTTTGACCGAACCCGACTACATAAGAACTGTTACGGGGATTAGATCCCAGCATATAATCAATCTGGGACTTAGCGAAATCACGGTAATTCATATTGCCGCTGATATCCGCATATAATAGGGCGAGCATGCATTCGGCGGCGGTATACCGTAAAACACCCCAGGAATCCAAATACTTCAAACCGCCGGGGGTGGTGGTGATTCCGGTCATCCAGAAATTAAGATTATATTCAACAACATCCTTGTAGACCTGGGAACCGGTAATCTGATACAATTTGATGAATACGGCAGCCCAAACATCATCCCAACATAAGGTCCAGTTGTTATGGTAGTTAAGCGCGCCGTTGGCGCCCAGGTGGGCCTTGATGAAAGTATCACAATCGGTTAAATATTGGCTGTCGTTAGTGGCATAATAGAGCCAGATAGCGCTCCAACATAATTCATCATAGTACGGACCGGATTGGTAAAAGGATTGTCCGGTACCTCGCCCCTGGTAGGTTTTGCCTAGTGTATAAATGGTTTTGGCGGCGGCCAGACATTTAGCGGCATATGTAGGGTCGCTGGTTTGGGAATTTAAATACATTAAAGCAAGAGCGGCTGCTGCTTTACCACACATGTCGGAACCCGGAGTGGATGAATTGGCGACGAAATAAGTGGGACGACCTAACGGCTGAAGTTCGGGAGGACCCCAGTAGGCGTGATCCTCGCCGCCTTCTCCGATTTGATAATAGAAGGTGTTGGCATTGGGGTGACATTTGATGAAATAATCGGTAAAGTGTTTAGAGATGTTGTATAAATAATTGTATTGGCCTTTAGAGGTCAGAATGTCTTTGTATTCGTAAAGGGTCCAGGCAAGTACCGAAGCGGCGTAACCTTGGGGTGCGCCGAATTTCACATGGTCACCGGCATCATGAAAGCCGCCGGTTAAATCCAGGTTAATGTCACTACCGTCATCGGTATGGCAAGCTCCGCGCCAGTTCAAGCGGTTATTTCCGGCATCCGAACCGCACCAGCTAGCCTCGTAATATAAAATGGACTTAGACAATGCGTCCGCATAATTATAACTGGCCGCGAACAAATTGTTACCGCCGGTAACCATAAACAAAACGGCCATGATTAAAACAAAAGTTATCAATAATTTTTTCATTAAACGATTAAGCCCCTTTCTGCAACTTTGATGGATGGGTACGATAGGCAACGTTTTTTGATGATTTAATTTGATGCTTATCGGGAAACAGTGAGAAAGTCTATAGCTTGCATGGTGATTGCCATTTAGAAATTGTCTATCGCGTAATTTTACGCCTGTTCTTTTTCAGCCCAAAAGCCGGCGCGTCATCTGACGCATAGAAAATAATATATAATTTTAATATATGGAGTTAAAGACTTTTCTCAACATGGTTCCTTTGGAATTGTACTTGAGATTACCTCCTCCTTCCAATTCTTTTTAACAATTCGACATGTATACAACGAGGAAAGCAAAAAAATGGAAAAAAATTACACATATCGAGCTGATTTTATTTGGAAATCATTTTGTATCATTTTAAATTTATCAATTCGGGGATCATTTTGTCAACTTTGCCCTGCTAGGATTTTCAGTTCTTATCTGAATGAAAGAATTGAAAACGGTGAAATGCTTTCAATGATAATGAATATCTAAAACTTGTGACATTTTAGGAGACACCAAAAATTTACCATACCCGGAACTAAACATCTCCATATTCAAATAAAAGCGGTGGATAAGCCATTGCTTCAAGGTTTCAATCCTGGTGCCATTATCCCCATGTTCCTTATCATATGCGTATTCGGTAAGCTGTTGACAAGGGAAATTCCCGCATTGGCCACAATGGAGTAAATTGCGATTTCCACAGCAGATGGCTATCGGGCATTCACCGTGAAACGGCCGCCCGTGGGCTTCAATACAACTGGGGCAATTGGTTTTCGGAGCCCATTTACATTCATTGCATTTCAGACCACACTTGGATTGAATCATTTCAAATTCTCCAATAGAATAAGTTTATTTTATTATATCGAACACTTGTTCTACAGTCAAGTTTTTTTGGAAATTTAATCAATATCCGCACTATGAAACATGTTTAGTAGCTTTTGTTTATTTTTTGTTGAAAGAACAAGATCTAAAATATTGATATATACTTTGAAAGAAGTATCGATAACGAAGTGACTTTTTGGTAGCGGAGTCATTTTATTTATTGTTATTGATTTTAACGTTAAGTGGTTGTGGTGGTAACAGTGGCGTTACAACAACTCCTGAAACATCGGTTTACATAGATGGTTATTTTTGGGATGAAGCCCAGTTGAAGTATGTTCCCTGTTATTGGGAGGGGACTGCCCGGACTGAATTATCCGGCGTTTCCAATGATTCAGCGCTTACGTCCATTTATGTTGGCGGTAGTACGGTTTATGCCGCCGGGCATTATTATAACGGAACGAAAACGGTTGCTTGCTATTGGGGAGCGGGAGGTACCCGAACCGATATATCCGACGTTCCCAGCACGGCCACCAATGTCTACGCCGAATCGATTTATGTTGATGGTAGTACAATCTATATTTAAACTGGTATTTTTGATATAATCAACATTCGAATAGATGGTTATTTGTCCGGGATAATATAACGGTTTATGAAATTGGCAACTTGTCGAAGCGAATATCGGACCAATTTTAGTTTCCGCCTGAGATTGCATTAAACCAATATTCTCCAGATAATTAACTCTCACGGATTGGACATATTTTAAGATGGCGACATTGTTAACATGTCCAAAAAAATCAATTTCACTCCAGTCAATACGGATTTCCAGTTTAATTGAAAAATCGTTCATCGAAATACACTCCCGTGAATAAATTGTTATACATTACATTTTAGTTAATCCGGTAATGAATCGCAGTATGCGTTTATCGTTTAGGAATACCATAATCATCATATTATTCCCTTTATTTTTACTTTAATTTTAAAATTAAATTCTTGTAACAGCCATAAGCATTTTGATGTAATGAATCAACCCCGATATTCATAAGTTAATCAAACTTTAACAAACGGATTATATTTCTAAGATATTTTTAAATTATTATAGACATGGATTCAATGGAAACCTTTAGCCGATCATTCCGTTTAGAGCTATTTGAGAGGAATGTATATCCTAATACCAATGTCTTCCTTTTTTGTGATATTCTAGTCAAAATGGAGGGTTTTGCATGAAGCGCTTAATTGTTTTTACGATAGTCATTTTAATTATCGGTTTGATTATCTTTACTTTATTCACCAACCGTACGGCAATGAAAGGGAAGATTGGAACGAACCGAATTGATGCCTATCCGGTTTCAGTAGTTTCCGTCACCAAACAAATCGTTAATGAAGAGTTTTCACAAGAGGGTTTAATTGTTGCGAACACTGATATTACGGTAACCTCCAGTGTCCAAGGCCCAATAACCGGCGTTTATGTTAAAGTCGGCGATTATGTTAAAGCAGGAACGTCGTTGGTCCAGGTATTTGATGGAGATGCCTATATCAAAGCCCCGATTACAGGAGTTGTAGCCGCCCTTCCAGCGACGGTAGGGATGACTTTAAACCCTGGAACGGTAATTGCCACCATTGTGGATATTTCCCGGTTAAAAGTTAACTTAAATATCGGAGAGCAGGATGTTTTTAAACTAAAAGTCGGTGAGCTGGCCGAAGTTGAAACGGATGTTTACCCCGGGGTGAAGTATTTTGGAAAAATCGAAAATATCAGTATTAAAGCCGATGAGGTTCATACTTATTTGGTTCAAGTCGGCATCCCCAATAATCAACAATATCAACTGAAGTCGGGGATGTTCGGCAAAGTATCGTTTGATTTGGGTAATTATCCGGCATTGGTCATCCCTAGAAACACTTTGGTCGGAAGCGTTCAAAACCCTCAAGTCTTTGTAGTAAAGGATGGAATCGCTAGATTACGGGACATCCAGGTTGGGACGGAAGTCAACACCAATATTATCGTACACACGGGGCTTGCGGAAGGTGAAACGGTCGTCCTGAGCGGCCAGGAAAACCTTAAGGACAATGCGCCGGTTGTCGTGGTTGATAATAATTTCAATCAAGATTCCAATAACTCTCATGGCAATTTCGACAAGTCCGGCCAAAAACGGCCGCGGCAAGGTGTTTAAAAACGTAAATCCCGTTAGAAATGGTGTGAAAAATAAATTAAATCGCTGTAAAAATCGTATGATTGTTAAGGGGGGAATATTGTGACCATTACCGAACTTGCTATCAAACGCCCCATTTTAATTATCGTGCTCTTTTCCATATTAACAATATTGGGTGTTTTCGGCTATACCCATCTGAAATTTGATCTTTTCCCCGATATGAATGTGCCGATGGTCAGTATCAGCACTTCCTATCCGGGAGCCTCCGCCGCCGATGTGGCAACCGCTGTCACGAAGCGGATTGAAGATGCGGTTTCCGGTTTGGACAAGGTGGATACCATTACTTCGAGCAGCATGGAAGGAAGATCACGGGTATCCATCCAGTTTAATTCCGGCGCCAATATTGATTTCGCTTTGCAGGAAACACAACGAAAAGTCAACCGGATACTCCGAAGCTTGCCGTATGGGGTTGACACTCCGATTCTTTCCAAGGTTTCTCTGGACGACCGGCCGATAATGTCGGTTGGGTTCACCAGCAATTTACCGGATACTCAATTTTATCAATTAGTCAATGATTTTATTGGACCACGCCTTTCAAATATGTCCGGAGTCGGCCAGGTCAATATTTCAGGAGGACGGCAGCGGGAGATTAAAGTCAATCTGAACGCTAAAAAAATGCGTCTATACGGTTTATCGACCCCGCAAATCGTGCAAATCATTAAAAATGCCAATCTGGAATATCCGGCCGGCATTATTCCCGACGATGACGGGCAATATGTAGTTCGTTTGGCCGGGCGTTTCAAATCCCTTGATGACCTTAAAAACTTGGTGATTGGCCAATCAGCCACCGGTGGCAATGTTTGCCTTTCCGATGTCGGGGAAGTATTCGACGGCAAAAAGGATTTCAATTCGTTTACCCGGATCAACGGCAAAGATATGATTTCCGTGCGGATTCTTAAACAATCCGACGCCAATACGGTGGAAGTCAGCAAACTGGTCCGGGCCGAACTGGTGAAACTCGAAAGCCAATACCGGAATATCAATTTGAAATCGCAAATCGTTAGCGATACGGCTACTTTTATCGTTAATTCAGCCAATGCGGTTACGGAAGATTTGCTACTGGCGATTTTGTTGGTGGCGGTCGTCATGTTGACCTTTTTGCACAGCATCCGGAACTCCATTATCGTAATGATTGCCATTCCCACCTCTTTGGTGGTGACTTTCATCGGCATGTGGGCACTTAATTTTTCGATGAATATCATTACCTTGTTGGCTTTGTCGCTGGTCATTGGAATTCTGGTGGATGACGCCATTGTAGTATTAGAGAATATTTACCGCCATTTGGAACAAAAAGAAGACCAGCGGACCGCGGCGTTAAACGGCCGGAACGAAATCGGGTTCACCGCGCTTTCGATTACCCTGGTGGATGTGGTAGTTTATCTGCCGCTGACTTTAATCGTGGGAACTATCGGCGGAATGATGAAACAATTTGCGATTGTCATCGTAATTTCAACTTTAACCAGCCTATTTGTTTCATTTACGGTTACCCCGTTACTGGCTTCCCGTTTCAGCCGACTTGAGAAACTGACCAAAGAGAGTTTAATGGGCCGCTTTGGGATTTGGTTCGAGAGGATGTATGCCGCGGTAACCAATGACTACCTTAAGTTCTTGCGGATTTGTTTGCAAAATCCATGGAAAGTGTTGTTGGCCGCCGCGTTGCTATTTGTCCTTGCACTGTCTTTGGTACCTTTTGGTTTCATCGGTTCGGAATTTATGCCTCAAGCCGATCAAGGTGAGCTTACCGTTGATATCCAGTTGAATCCACGGTCCAAATTGACCCAGACGAATGAAATGGCCCATAACGTGGAAAGAATAATTTCGAAAATACCTGAAGTGCAAACAATATACACCAATAGTGAATCCAGTTATCGGGCCTCTTTTGATCTGAATTTACTCTCCAAGAATCAGCGTTCCCGTTCGGCCGATGAAATCGGCAGGGAAATCCGGGGACGTTTACGCGGGATACCGGGAATCAAAGTGTTCGTTTCCCAGCCCAGCGTTTTGCCGGTCGGTGGCGGAGGCTGGGCGCCGATTCAGATAGCCGTCAACGGTCCCAATTGGGAAGATGTTTCCCAAACCGCTAGCCAGGTCCGTGAAATCGTCACCAAAATTCCCGGTACCGCCGATGTTCGTCTCTCCTCCGACAACTCGCTGCCGGAACGGAGGATCCAATTTAACCGGAGTAAAATGGCCAAGCTTGGTTTAGATATGGCCACCGTTGGAGAGGCCATCCAGATGGATTTGACCGGAAATACGGACGCCAAATATGAGGATCGCGATGGAGTTCAGTATGACATCAATGTTATTCTCGATCAGCTAAACCGGATGCATACTTCCGACCTGGCTAATTTGGCGGTCGTCAACCGCAGCGGCCAATTAATCCCTTTGAATCAATTTGCTTCGATTACAAGGGCAATGGGGCCGACCTCGCTTCAACGGCGGAATCGCAGTTATTCCATTTCCGTCAGCGCCCAGGCGGTCGGCCGTACCAGCGGTGATATCGGAAACGATATTCGAGACGCGCTTTCCCGGGAAAAATTTCCCCCGGGAGTTAATACGACTTTTGTGGGAACACTAAAAAATCAAGCGGATTCTTTTAGCAGTTTATGGCTGGCGTTGCTTGCCGCGATTGTTTTTGTGTATTTGATAATGGCTGCTTTGTATAATTCGTTTGTATACCCGTTCGCGGTGTTGTTTTCGATTCCGCTAGCCGTAATCGGTGCATTGCTTGCCCTGGCTTTAACCAAAAACTCCCTGGCGATCTTCTCGATTATGGGAATCATCATGCAAATCGGTTTGGTAAGTAAAAATGCCATTTTGCTGGTTGATTTCACCAACAAACGCCGCGCGGAAGGTCTTTCCATTCAAGACGCCCTAATCGAGGCGGGACGTGAACGATTACGCCCCATTTTAATGACTACCTTAACCATGATCATTGGAATGTTACCCCTGGCCATATCGACGGCCTCCGGTTCGGAATTTAAAAACAGTATGGGATGGGTCCTGATCGGCGGTTTAACTTGTTCGATGATCATGACTCTGGTGGTTGTCCCGGTGGTTTATACCCGAATCGAACATTTGCGTAATTCTCTATTGAAATTGGGAAAAATTAATCAATCGAATAATATTTAAGTTTCACACCGCGTTTAGTTTACTTTTAGTAGGAGGTTAAAATGCGAAAGAGAGCGATTGGATGGTTTCTATTATTAGTATTAATCAGCTTACCGTTCCGGATATGGGCGGACCAACGGCCCGCGCCGGTTTCTACATCCGGTGCCAATAATAGTCCAGTCCCGGAGGAAGCCCTTACCCTTGACCAATGCCTGAAATTAGGGTATCAAAACAGCCGGCAACTGGAAGTTGCGGCCCAAAATGTGGCAATTGCGGAAGAGGGATTACGGCAAGCTTATGGCGGATATCTACCCACTTTAAATTACTCTGTTTCCGATACCAATCCTCCGAGTTCCGGTGGTAGTTCCTGGAATGGTTCGTTATCTCTTAATGTGTACCTGTATAATGGCGGAAAAATTACCACCAGTGTGAAATTGGCCCAGTTAAAGCTTGATTCGGCGCTTGAGGATCAGCGTAAAGCAAAGCAACGAGTCGTCTATAATATTAAAACCGCTTTCTACAATCTTTGGCTGGCGCAGCAGATGCTGATTGTGGCCCAATCGTCATATGACAACATGGGTAGGCATTATGAACATCTAAACAAAGCCAACCGGATGGGAATGGCTACCAAATTCGACCTGCTCAAAGCCAGAATTCAATGGGAGAAATTGAAACCACCGGTCATGAAAGCCGAACATGCTGTTGATTTGGCGAAATTAAACCTTGCAAACTGCGTGGGTTTAGAGCGTACCCGCCCAATTAAAGCCGAATTGGATATCTCTCAGTTGCAAATTTTAAAAAGCGATGCGTTAAATCTGTCGGTACTTCTTGAAGAGACTTATAAAAACCGCCCGGAAATGCATCAGGCGGAAAAGCAGGTTCAAATCGCCGATTGTAATGTGAAATTGGCGGAAGCCGGATATAAACCGACAGTCACATTGTCCCCAAAATACAGCGGCAGCGGCCCTGATTTTCAGCCCGGGAATTGGGATAAAACATTGAACCTTACGGCTAACTTGAGTGGAGTTTTATTTGACGGCATGATTACTGCAAGGAAAGTCGCCGCCGCCCAAGACAGCCTGAAGATCGCCAAAATAAATCAAACCGATCAACGGGACCAAATCGGAGTGGAGGTGGAGGCAGCCTTCCGGGATTTTAAGGAAGCCGTTGAAACAATCAATTTTAACCAAGCAAATATTGATTTTGCCAAAGAATCGGTACGTGTGACCGGGTCCCATTACAACGCCGGAATGGCAACCACCCTTGATATCGCCGATGCCCAGTTAAATTTGGATACGACCTTAAATGGATACTATCAAGGTGTCGCTTCCTATTTAACCGCTTTAGCTCAGTTGGAACTGGTGAGGGGAAAAGATGTTGATGAAAAAGTGTATAGTCGTTAATGATTATCTCTCCAATCGAACCAGTGTTGGAATTGTCAATCACGTTTCTTAGTGATATTACATTCCGCGCCATTATTATCAAATATTTTTCTTAAATGAGTTTCTGTTAAAATTACTGAAAGAAACGCTGAGCATAAACCAATTATAGTAGAAATAATTGAAACTATCTCATGGTTTTTGGGAAATATAAAATAAAGGATCAATGCAATTCCGATTGAGATAATACCAAATGTTACCAGTTTTTTTGGAACTATATTTTTGTGCTTCATCCCATGTTTTTTGGTTTTTCATCGAAAATTTAGTCCGATATCCTGAAATCGGATTTATATTTTTGGGGGGAAATTTACCTATAAAAATTCCTATTAAAGTAAATGTTAACCCAGTCAAAATACTCAAAAATAAAAACATTTGTATCCCTCCAATGAAGCACAAATGCATTTTGTTATGTGATGGCGCGCCTTCGATAATAGTTCAGGGGCTGACAGGACGCCGGCCTCTGAAAATCTTCATAGCATATTAATGGCAGAAAAAACTGAAACAGGATTTGCTTGAATAAATTGCCCGAGTCCATTCGTTTGGCCAGCTTTGATCTGCAATCGAACAGCACTTATCTGAATAAAATAATTTATGCCAATCAAAACAAAAAAATCCTGTTCCAAACAGTTTTGCGATTTTGGCGTAATACTTTTTTGATGCTTCTGCGATTTCCTCAATACTACAAAGTTGTATAACATAACACGCTCCGTAGACAATCATAAAAGCCATCTCCATATGCTTGAAAATCTGGTTAGAGGTTTGTACTGTTTTTATGTAATTTTCAAAATTCGTCCACAAGAAAACAGGATTCATGAGCAAAATTGCAATAAAACAAACGGTGTATGTGTTCCCATTTCCCGAATCCGCCCGTGCTCGTGGATATGATTATTCAAGCCATTGCTTCAAGGTTTCAATCCTGGTGCCATTATCCCCATGTTCCTTATCATATGCGTATTCGGTAAGCTGTTGACAAGGGAAATTCGCACATTGACCACAATGTTGCAAATTACGGTTTTCACAACAGATGGCCACCGGACATTCACCGTGAAACGGCCGGCCATGGGCTGCAATACAACCGGGACAATTTGTTTTCGGCACCCATTCGCATTCATTACATTTTATACCACATCTTGATTCAATCATCCGTAACCCCCCAAAAAATTAAAATATTTACAGAAAAAGAATTACCATGCATTCAAATCATTGACACAATTCCCGGATTTCCCGTATATAAAGAATCAATTGAGGAAATTATATCCATGAAGTCATTTTCTAACAATTCTTTTCGAGGTAAAATGGAACGTTTCGAAAAAAAGCAGGAGTTTATAAAAGGGGCATTGGCAGGACTTGTCGCCAGTATCGTCATGTTTGTTTTTGTGGAATTTTTTCATTGGTTAGGGTTAACCAAATTTGGCATAAGCGCCCTCGCCGGTGATACCGTTTTTACTTATAAAGATAATTTAGAGATGAATATTATCGCTTTTTTTATACACTGCTGCATTGGCGTGTTCTGGGGCGTCATCATTTCTTTCCTCTTCACCAAAGTCTTTTCAACTGATTTTTATCCACTTAAGATTATCTTTATAAGTTTTTACATCTTCTTTTTTCATTCGGGCTTTTTGGACGACGTGTTTCATTATAAGCGGGAATTTCATAAACAAACCTTTGATTTACTGATTATTTTAAGCGGATATATTCTTTACGGATTTATTTTGGCGATTGGCCTGAAAAGGCAAGGGATAATTGATGATTAATTCCAAACCCCTTAATTCAGGCTCTTCATTCTAAAGATTCGCAACTCTTAACTCTTAATTCGTAACTCGGGACTCGTAACTCACAATTCCAAACTATTCTCACCCCGCTACTTCCTCTTTGACTTCATTCAAGAATTTAAATTGGGCCATATACAACTTATAATACAGTCCTTTTAGCTTCAGTAATTCCTCGTGCGTCCCGATTTCCATAATTTTACCATGTTCGACAAACACAATCCGGTCTGCATTCTGAATTGTGGAGAGCCGGTGGGCAATCACGAACGAAGTCCGGCCTTTTAGAAGTTGGGAAATTCCTTTCTGCACCAACCGTTCCGTATGGGTATCGATTCCGGCGGTGGCCTCGTCCAAAATCAAGATCCGGGGATTGGCGAGCAAAGCCCGGGCAAAGGCTATCTGCTGGCGCTGTCCGAAGGAGAGGCGGGAGCCGCGTTCGTGGATGTCGGTATCGTAACCTTGCTCCAGCTTCATAATGAATTCATGGGCGTGAACCGCCTTTGACACGGCGATAATCTCCTCATCGGTGGCATTTAGCCTACCATAGCGGATATTATCCTTAATGCTCCCCGAAAAGAGGAATGTATCCTGCAATACCATGCTCATCTGGCTGTGCAGGCTTTCCAAAGCCACATCCTTCACATTGTAGCCGTCGATCAATACTTCGCCCCGATCTGTTTCATAAAAACGGTTGATCAGGTTGACGATACTGGTCTTTCCGGCGCCGGTTGGCCCCACCAGGGCAATGGTCTCCCCGGGCTTCACTTCCAGATTGATATCCCGCAGTACGATTTGTTCTTCCTCGTAACCGAAGGAAACATTTTTAAACACGACTTCGCCCTTGAACGGCGGTAAAACGATAGCCTCCGGCCGGTCCTGGATTTCGGGCTTAATATCCAGGATCTCAAAGATGCGCTCGGCCCCGGACATGTTGGAAATCAGAGTATTATATAGGTTGCTGATTTCCATTACCGGATGCCAGAACATCCCGATATACCCGGTAAAGGCAATCAACAAACCGATGGTAATCGTTCCTGTATTCAACAGATGCACACCATACCAAAAAACCACAATAGTTCCCATACCCCAGGAAAAATCCACCGATGGCCAGAAGCAGTCATTTAACCGGACTGCCCGGATAAAAGCTTGCATGCTATCATGTAAGAGTTTACCGAAGGTCCGGCTGGCCGCCGGTTCCGCAGTAAAACTCTGGACCACCCGGATCCCGGAGAAGTTCTCGTGGGTGAAAGCATTGGTGGTGGAAACTTTCTTCCGGTGAATCCGCCACCGTTTGTGGGAAAATATTTGGATATAAGCCATAAATCCTACCAGTAAAGGTAAAGTAATTAACGAAAGTAACCCCAGTTGAACATTCATGGTCATCATGATGATGGCCACCGCCAGGATGGTGACCAGATCCGGAATTAAATTGGTCACGCTATTGGTGAACAGGTCGTTTAGCGAATTCACGTCCCCGATGATCCGGGCCAGGATTTTACCCACCGGCCGGTTGTCAAAGAAGGAAAACGAGAGTTTCTGAATATGAGAATATAATTGCTGCCGGATGGTCAGTAATATCTTATTGGTCACTCCGGCCATGAGCGTAATCCGCCACCGGGTACAAATCATAGCCAGAATCTTGATAGCGATCATTCCAAGGCCTATCAAGAGTAATCCTTCCAGGTCTTTTGCAGTAATATACTTATCAATCGCCAGTTTCATAAAATAAGGATTCAGTAGTTCAGCCCCGATGGCCAGGCCCATTAAAACGATGATCTGGACCACCCGAAGTTTATAAGGGTTAAGATAACTTAGCAGCCGCTTTATGGTTAAGATATTCATCGTTTCTTGCAATTTCTCATCATCCTGAATACTGTCAAAAGGCATTTATCCCGCCTCCTCATTTTGCATATCAAGTATATCTCGGAACTGCTCCCGGTAAGTCTCATAGTAACGCTGTTTCAAAGCAAGCAATTGTTGGTGAGTGCCCCGTTCCATAATTTGGCCATCGTCCATTACAATGATCTCGGTGGCGTTTTTGACGGCGGAGATCCGGTGAGCGATGATCAATTTGGTAACCCCCGGATATTCCTCCAACGCCTTTTGGATTTGATATTCGGTCTCCATGTCCAGGTTGGAGGTGGCGTCATCCAGGATCAATATGGGACAGTTTTTGATCAGCGCCCGGGCAATGGAGATCCGCTGCTTCTGCCCCCCCGATAAACCGATGCCCCGTTCCCCAATGACTGTTTCCAGTCCATCGGGAAGTTCGTCGAGGAATTCATCCACTTTGGCGGCGGTGGCGGCTTGGGAAATTTGGGCGGCGGTGGCCTCCGGGTTGCCGAGTTTAATATTTTCGGCGATAGTGTCCGAAAAAAGGAAGGTATCCTGCATCACCACTGCGATTTGACGGCGCAGTAGTTCCAGCGGCCAGTCCTTGATATTGATTCCGTCAATATAGATATTCCCCTCGGTACAATCATAGAAACGGCCGATCAAGTTAATCAGCGAGCTTTTACCGGAACCGGTCATGCCCATAATGGCAATAGTTTGCCCGGGTTTTACATCCAATTGGATGTTTTTCAAGATAGGGGCACCGTTATATTCAAAACCGGCGTTTTCAAAGACCAAGTGTCCCGTTATCTTGTGGGGGATGATGGGCTGGGCCGGTTCCTGAACAGCCGGTACTTCCTGAAATAGATCTTCAAGCTTCTTCAGGGAAGCCCGGCATTGGGCCAGCATATTGGTAAGCCACCCCAACATCCGCATGGGCCAAATCAGCATGAAAATATAATTGCTAAAAGCGACCAGCATACCGATGGAGATCTCATCCCGCATTACCAGCCAACCGCCGACAGCGGTGGTTAGCACCACACTTACATTAGTCAAAAGCTCGATCCCGGGGTAATATTTCCCTAAAATCCTGGCCTGTTCGATATTTAACTGATAATTTTGCTCATTTTGGGCCAAAAACTTTTGAATCTCATGTTTTTCACGGCCAAATGCCTTTACAAGCCTTATTCCGGCGATGTTTTCCTGGGCGGTAGTGTTCATACGCACCGCCTGGTCGCTAATTTTGTCGTAGATATTCCCGATTTGATTTTCCAGCCGGAACGCGAGCCAAGCAATGAATGGCATCATGGTTAAACAGACAAGGGCCAGTTTCCAATTTAAAATAAACATCAACGAGGAGGCCACCAGAAAATAAATCAACTGTTCCGTGAAGAGCATAGCGCCAAAAGCAATGGTCCGCCAGATATTGTCCACATCTTCCTTGAGGCGAGCCATCAATTCTCCGGTATTGGCGCTGTCAAAAAATGAAAAAGACAACGATTGTATGTGATCGAAGAGATCACGCCGGAGATCCGCCGCCACTTTCTGGCCACCGTAATCAAACAAATACTCTTTGCAATAACCCAGAATCACCCGTCCCAGAGTAATACCCAGCAGTCCCAATAATAAAGTTTTGAAGAAATGGGGTTTGCCGGCAATGATCACTTCATCGACGATGGTTTTTTGAATTCGCGGGTTAAACATATCCAGGGCAATAGCCAGAAACATGGCGCCGATGGCCGGGATAAAATACCATTGGTATGTTTTTAAATATCTGAATAATCGTTTCATATACGTCTTCCCCATCTGACTATTTTTATTAATAAATATAAAGTGATTGAATAATTAGGATGAATTCAGGCTCCGGCTGCTTTGGGGATCAAAAAAAGCCATGGTTGAATCCCGAATGGCCTTTGATAATAAAAAATGAAAGGCCGTGGGAGGAAGTTACCACCACGGCCAACGTTGGAATCGAAAGGATAAATCAGTGCAATGCTGCCGGAGGTGGGGATGCCGGAATTGAACTCGTAAAATTGGAACCCAAAACAATTGATTGGGCGTTTAACCTAATTTTCATTTTCATATTCCCGACCTCCTTTTTGATATTTTTACCAATAAAAAGATTATATAATCAAGTCCCGGAAATTGTCAAGCAAAAAATAAAAATTCAGTTAAGCGGTCAAAGGCGTCATCGCGACCGGCCAATACAAAAATGGTATCGGGGGTCTTGATTTTTTTAGATATAAAAAATAAAATGGATTTGTAAGAATCGTTTGTTTATTTGTAGCAGGATGTCCATTTTATCGACAAAATCACTATTGAATATTGTATCTTCTTTTATGTCGAAAAATTTCTCTAAAGATTGAGTATCTGTACCGGGAGGAAATGATGGAAAAAATTAAAGTGGCTGTTGTCGATGATGATGCGGATTGGATAAAACAGTCAATCATCTTTATCAACAACCAGGAAGATATGTTGGTTATCTGGGCGGCGACGACCAAAGCGGAAGCCATTCGATTTGCCCGAAACTCCAAGACCGATATCATATTAATGGATGTCAATTTGGATGGCATCGCCAAAAATTATGACGGCATATCGGCTTCCCGTGAAATTTTAGATATACAACCCGTAAAAATTATCATGATGACTTCCAACTCCGATGAAGGTGTTATTAAAAACTCGATTATTGCCGGAGCGGTGAATTATATATTAAAAGAAAATTTCCGGCAGCTCCCGAATGCAATTCGATCCACGTATTACCAGACATCACCTTTGGAAATTGTTTTAAAGGACTATTCCAAACTGAAAGAACAGGAACAGTTGGATAAACTGACCCCCACTGAAAAACAAATCTTTTTAATGTTGGAAGACGGGCAGCCCAAAGAAAAGATCTGTATTGATTTATGTATTAGTGAGGGAACCCTGAAAAAACATATCAGTAATATCCTGAAAAAATTTAACGCAACCAATATTAAAGAAGCCATTCGGATGCTGAAATCAAATGCGATGCCATTCAACTAGCTTTCCGGAAACCAAACATAAAACACCAATTTTAACATTTTTAGTAAATTAGGGAGTATAAAATATACTCCTTTTTTTATTCCAGGTAGTAAAAAGTTTAGACTGTTGCAGGATTGAAATTAAAACTATAATACATATTAGAAACCGGTGAGACAATGGAATTAAAGTTAGAGTATAAACCCAAAAACATCTCTACAATAGAATCAAAATATGAATCATGAAAACATATTTTTGATAGTGCTTAACGCATAATGAATATATTAACGAAATGTGAGGTGCAACATTATGGAAGTGAAAACGAAGAATGTCGTGATTCGAGTTGATTCGGAAAATGCTTGGGCGGTCAAGGATCTAAGTTATTTATACTGTGAGTTGTTCAGTAAAATAAATGAGATATCGGATCTAAGCGTTCGTAAAGAATCACTCCACAAGTGTTTAACTTATCTGATTACTTGTGTTCAAAAGTTGGGCAAATACTCCGGAGTCATCTATAACAATTTTTATGGTGAGAAGATGGAGTTGGAAACCCGGGTCAATCGTGTGACCGTTAATATTACTTCACAACACGCCAAGGATTACAAAAATGTTAACCTCTTCCTGGGAGTTTTGCTTGATGGTATCATTGGTATCGCCAATGCCATAGAACGCCACAAGTTTATTGTAAAAATAACACAAGATACCTTGGAGATTCGCGACCAACTTAACTCTTTTCAATTACTGGACCAATCGGAAAATGGAATCCGGATTGCCCAATAAGTGCAAGTTTCCTTCCAGCTTAATTACCTTTACATTTAAAGGTGGCGGCCTCAAAAGCCGCCCTATTTTTTTGTATTCCAAATTCAAGTGGATTTTAGGAATCGTTCGGTTTTAATCCTTCGAAGATTACCGGGTTAAGCAGGAATTTAATGGTACCTGAGAATGATTTTTAAAATTTGCTTCCAATTATGAGGCTTACCGTATAAAATTGTATTGTTACTTCGGCGATTAAACACATGAATACTTTGCAGATAAAATCGCTGCTATAAGCAATATCATAGGGATATGATTAAATCACTGGAGTAATCGATCGCACAATCAAGATTATGAAAAGAAGGTAAAAAGAATAATGGGCTTTGACAGTTGGGATCTCCAGGGTCTGGCGATTATTGATTACTTTACCGGTAACCTTGACGCTGAATTAATCGTTGAAAGTGACTGCGCGGGAATCGAGAAAATGCCGGCCGGTATCTTCTTTCGGACTTTGGAACAATTGCCGGAGTTGGAAAGATATGCGTTGGACCTTTGTAGAGGAACGGTACTGGATATCGGCGCCGGAGCCGGTAGTCATAGTTTGATATTACAGCAACAAGGATTTGAGGTTTCAGCCGTCGATGTATCGCCTTTTTCAGTTGCGGTAATGCAACAGCGTGGTCTTGAAAAGGCTATTTGTTCCAATATATGGGATTACCAAGCAGAACCTTTTGATACCATATTAATGCTTATGAACGGGATTGGATTAGCCGGAGATTTAAAAGGTTTGGAGCTTTTCTTGAGAGATATCAAGCGTCTACTCAAACCAGAAGGCCAATTGTTGTTGGATTCCACCGATCTTGGTTATTTGCGGCAAGAGCCCGGAATCAATATTAAACGGATATTAAAAAAAGGCGCGGATTACGGCAAAGTGCAGTACCAAATGGAGTACCGGGGAGTTAAGGGGCCATCGTTTAATTGGCTGTTCGTTGATGAGGATACCTTAAAGAAATACTCCCACCGGACCGGCTGGGAATTTCAGGTAGTATATGAGGAAGATTCCCAGTACTTGGCCAGGCTGGTGTTGGCATAGGGGGTAAGCCGGGCGTATCACGTCGGGTATATAAACTGGCCTAAATTATTTAAATAAATGGTTATCGTAATTCGGTGTTAATACTACTAACCTGCAATTTTTAAATTCCTGAATGATTGGATTGTCATCGATTCCCGGCTTGAATAATTTGGTCAATAGGTCTATAATATAAATAAGTTTATATCATAAACTAGTTTATAAAATAACGGAGGCAATGATGGAAAAGCAAGATATTAATTTCGATGAATTGCTTGAGAATATTCGGCAGGTTAAAAGCGCTATTAAACAAAATTCCTCTATAACCCGGCGATTAATGTATTCACCGTTAATGAAACTGCTGTGTATAATCACCGGGGTGGCAGCTTTATTCATGCCGTTTTTCTATTATGTTTTATTACAACGCTACCTTAACTATGAGGCGATTCCCTTTGAAATCCGTTTATTATTAATCGGGGGAATCATTGTCGGGTTATTGATGGTAGGTATCGGTAAAGCCATGATTTATTTTCAGGCGCGACAGCTAGTGCCCCGGGCTTCGTTTTTTCAAACCATGATCCGGATGTACTCGCGCCAGGCAATGCTAGTTTATCCGGGGTTTGTAGGGGCAATGCTCTTTTTTACTTTTTTCTTCATTATGGGCCAAAATAGCCATCTCGTCGTACCCACATTAGCGATTGGGATCGGTTTTTGTTTTGCTACCATTGGTTCTTTCATTTCATTAACGGAGCTTTTTATGTTGGGTAATTATTTCTGGATTACCGGGATCATATCGGTTCCTTTCATCAGTGCCGCGCCATTAACCTCTCTACTATGGACTTCGGGGATCTTCGGCTTGGGATTTCTGGCTTTCTATTTATATATTACCGTCTTCTACCAGATTGACAAGGAGCAGTCCGATGGACAGTGAACAAAGTTTTAGTCAATATGAATTTAATAAAATGATTCACGAACCAGCCCGGCTGTTGATTCTTGCTTTTCTGGCCAGCAGTCAGGAAAAGGAGCGCAGTTTTACCGAACTCCGGGATCATTTGCAATTGACCGCCGGAAATCTGTCAGTTCAGTTAAAAAACTTACAAGATGCGGGTTTAATTAATGTCCGAAAGAGTTTTGAAGATGGAAAGCCCTTAACAATGGTGGCCATTACTACGGATGGGGCTAACACATTAATTGACTATTTAGAGACCATGGAAAAGCTGATCATGACGGTAAAACAGGAACAACCCAAACCAGCCCGGCCACAAAAACCAATGGAGGAGGAATAATTCATGGAACTTTTACGTTTGATACAGGTGGGAAAAAAGTATACGAAGGGAAAAGTGGAAGTACCCGCTTTACGCGGAGTGGATCTTTCCATTGAAAAAGGGGAATTTTTAGCTATAGTGGGCCCATCGGGGAGTGGTAAAACTACTTTGCTAAATATTATCGGGTGTTTGGACACTGCAACTTCGGGTAGTATCCGGTATAATGGAACAGAGCTTGGAGAAATGGATGAAAAGTCTCTCTCGATCTATCGTAAGGAAAATATCGGATTTGTATTTCAAGCTTACAATTTAATTCCAGTTTTAACAGTCCGTGAAAACGTAGAATTGCCACTGGTCATCGAAAAGAAAAATTCTCCCCAAGAGATTCGGAGCCGGGTGGAAAAAATTGTTACCGAAGTTGGGTTGGGGGATAAACTGGATCGTTTTCCGACTGAACTCTCCGGCGGTCAGGAACAGCGGGTTTCCATTGCCCGGGCGTTGGTGAAAGAACCACTACTGGTTTTGGCGGATGAACCGACAGCCAATTTAGATTCCAAAACTGCGGAAGAGATTATCAAATTGATGAAACAGATCAATCAAGAAATGAAAACCACTTTTGTATTTTCAACTCATGATGCGCTGGTACAGCGTTATGCAGCGCGAATTGTCACCTTAAAAGACGGAAATATCGCTGCCGATGAAAGGAGGTAGTTCATCATGATTCTTAAAATCGCTTTCCGGAATATTCTCCGCCATAAGCGCCGGACGTTCATAAGCGCGATTACAATCGCCTTTGGGCTTATGTTTTTTATCCTGTTAGATTCCTTGATGAGTGGTGTGGATCGGGCGAGCATGGAAAATATGGTGAATTTGACCGATGGTTCATTGAAAATCTTCTCCAAGGAATATGCCGCGGAGAAAACGGCTTATCCGTTAAAATATGGAATTGGTGATATTGATTCTTTGGGGAGATATGTAAAAACGTTACCGGAGGTTACCGGAGTAACATCACGGGTTGCATTCCTAACCGAAATCATTGGCGGCGATCGGTCACTCCGGACAGTTGGTTCGGTAATCCAGCCCGATAGCGATGCCCGGGTTTTCACCCTTGCGAAATATATCAGTGCCGGACGATTTTTCTCGAGGGATAACACCCAAGAGGTTATCCTCGGCAGGAAATTGGCCGAAGATCTCGGGGTTAAAGTTGGTGATACAGTCCTGTTAAACACCCGTACCCGTTTTGAAGCCAATAATGCCGTGGATTTTGAAGTGGTTGGCTTATTAGAAACACCTGCGCCATTTATCAACGACAGCGGAATATTCATTACCTTTCAAGCCGCGAACCAATTTTTAGATGTTCAGAACTTTGTGACCGAATTCGATATCCATGTTCCTTGGAATAAAATAGAAGATATAGATGTATATGTACAGCGGCTCAATATCATAAAGGATAAAATTTCGCTTCAGTTTCAGGAGCTTGACGTGGATACGTTTTATGACATCAATAGTGCTTTTATTGAAATGATGGCTGGAAAACGCAAGGCTCAATCGATGATCATATTTTTTATCTTACTGATTGGCGCGGTCGGTATTGTCAATACGGTCTTAATGAGTGTCTATGAGCGGATTCGAGAAGTGGGGGTACTCAGGGCGCTCGGTATACAACCGAATGAGATTCGCAGGATGTTTCTTTATGAAGGAATATTGATTGGCCTGGTGGGCGGTTTGATGGGCATTATAGCGGGTTTCCTGGTGAATATTTGGATGGTGAATTCAGGGATGGATTTAACCGCAATGATGAAGAATATAGATTCTTCCCAGATGCCTATTTCGGGTGTGTTTTACGGGCAATGGAATATTAAAACTTTTGTCACCGCCTTACTTTTAGGAATAATAATCGCTGCCTTGGCAGCCGTCGTTCCGGCTCGAAAGGCCGCGAAAATAACCCCAACTCAATGCTTAAAATTCAATTAACAATGCGGAAGTATAGTTTAGCGGCAAAACAACCGAATAATTGAGAATTGTTCACTGATCAATGCACACTGAAAAGAGGGGGTTCCCGATGCTCGTTCTAATGAAAATGGCTTTCCGAAATATTCGGCGAAATAGCCGGCGGTCTCTGTTAGCGGTTATCTCAGTCGCTCTTTCCCTTTTGATGATCATATTTCTCCAAGGTTATATAAACGGGATGAAACACTCGGTCATTTATAACTCAACGAAGAATGAGTCCGGTCATATTCAATTGGTAACGAAAGATTATCAAGAGAATAAACGGTTTAAGCCGATAACCTACAATATTGAAAACCCCTCGGAACTAATCCGCTATATCAAAGACGATCCGGCGATTCAAAAAGAGATCGATTTAATCACCGAGCGAATCTTCTTTGGAGTGCTGTTACAGTATGAAGGCAACAACAAAGCAGTCGTAGCATTTGGGGGAGATGTTAAACAAGAAAAGAAGTTGTTCATGTTGGACCGTTCCGTTGTTGACGGCCAGTATCTAAACAATTCGGGCAATGTCAAGCATAAGGAGCGGGAGATCCTTATCGGACAAAAAGTGGCAGACACACTGAAATTAAAAGTCGGCGATACTTTTAAAGTTCTGGTTTCCGGGAGTGATTACTCCCTGCATATTCCCACCCTTAAGGTCGCCGGTATTTTTAAGACCGGTTTAAACGCTTTGGATGATACTACCTTCCAGATTTCGTTGAAAGACGCCAAGGAGATTTTAAATACCGGTGGAGGCTGCCAGCAAATTTTGATCATGTTGAAAGACTATCAAAAAGCGGAGAAAATTTCCCGAATGATCCAGGAAAAATTGAATGCGGATGAGCGTTTTGGAAATATTATGGCGGTTTCCTGGAAACAAGCCGGTGGTATGGCTCAGATGATGGATGCGATGGTGCAGATTTATAATTTCATGTATATCATCATTGCCCTGCTTGGCTCCTTTATCATCACCAATGTAATGATGATGGTAGTGC
This sequence comes from Bacillota bacterium, assembly GCA_023436305.1. Classification (GTDB taxonomy): domain Bacteria; phylum Bacillota; class UBA4882; order UBA8346; family UBA8346; genus JAEZJQ01. Next base: position 40,041 of record JAEZJQ010000005.1, on the reverse strand, counting down.
TGGAACGAAGGAAAGAGATCGGAATCATCAAATCCATGGGTTTTTCTCGGTTGGAAATTCTATCCATGTTTTTGATGGAAGGCTCGTTTTTAGGATTGATCGGCAGTATTAGCGGAGTAGTATTGGGAACATTATTCACGATCTATTTTGTGATCAACGGAATCGATTTAACGTCGATGATTTCACAACTGAATATGCCGATTGATAATGTGATTAAATTCGTGATCACTGTCCCGGGGATTATTGGTACAATGTTTATCGGTATCATCGTGGCGGCTATCGTTTCGGTCATTCCCTCCCGGCAAGCAGCCAAGATGAAGGTGGTGGATGCCATCAAAAGCGTTTGACTAGGGTTTACAGGATTATAGGATTGGGAGAATTAAGAACTTACACTTAATGAGGAGGGGAAATCATGAAACCGGTTTTTTGGATTTTATTGATTGTACTTTTCGGGGTTGTTGTTGGTTTTTCAAGGGTTGATGCCATTACGGGAGAGGAAATCCTGCGAAAAGTCGATGCCAATTTAAAATATGACACCATTATTTATACCGGCAAAATGGAAATATTTATTAATGCCACGGCGAAACCCCGGGTGAAGATTATGAAAACCCATGGAATGGGAACCCAAAAAGCTTTCGTAGAATTTCTGAACCCTGAGGATAAAAATACCCGCTACCTCAAAATTGATAAAAAAATGTGGATTTATGACGGGGTCGAAGAAAATGTATTTTTAATATCCGGGCATATGTTGAAACAGGGAATGATGGGAAGCGATGTCTCTTATGAAGACGCTTTGGAATCCGATTCCCTCTATTCAAAATACAATATTGAAATCACCGGAGCGGAAAACGTTGACGGCCGGCCTTGTAACGTAATTACCCTGACGGCCAAAGTAAAAGAAGTGTCTTATGAAAAACGAAAAATGTGGATTGATACCGAACGTTTTATAGGGCTTAAAGAAGAGAAGTACGCCAAAAGCGGCAAACTTTTGAAAGAAAGTCGGACACTGGAAATCCGAAAGATTGGGGAGCGCTATTTTCCAGTAAAATCGGAGATTGCCGACAAACTCCGAAAGGGTAGTAAAACGGTATTTACAATGATGGATGTTCAATTGGATGTACCGGTGAGTGAAAAGTTATTCACCATGCAGAACCTGCAGAAATGAATGGGGATGAAACGTCGTGAAAAATCGTAGCAAACAAACCGGATTCCTGGTATTGGCGGTTTTTATTTGGTTCATGTTTACCGGATTTAAAACTGAGGCTGCTTTTGATCTTTCCGGCAGTTTCCGTAACGATGTTACAACGTGGCAATATAATCCTTCGGATAATTCCCCGGCCTGGAGATGGGGGGATCAAAGTACACTTCGTCTAAACTTCAAGGAGATGGAATCGAATGTAAAAGTAGAGGGAAGCTTTGAGCTGCTGTTACTGGCCGGGGATAATGCCGAAACCTATTTAAAAACCTTGTCCGCCGGGCAAAACCCTTCATTCTTGTGGCTTGATACCCGGTGGGTTCCGCTGCTCGAAACCCGGAAACTTTATCTGGCCCTTTTTTCTGACCGTTGGACGTTCACGCTTGGACGTCAGATTATTAATTATGGGGTTGGATATATCTTTTCCCCTATCGATTGTTTTTCCACTGTAAATCTGCAGGATATCGGATTGTCCCGGAAAGGGAGCGATATTATGCGGGTGCAAGTTCCACTGGGAGATTTGGCCGGGATCGAGGGCGTTACAACCATTACGGCCAACGGGACGGATTCCGCGAGCGCTGTTAAGATCTTCGGGAATGTACAGGGGTATGATTTGAGTCTCACCGGGATTTATAAAAAACCTCAGGAAGAATTGTTGGTTGGAGTTACATTTAAAGGTGACCTCGGGATCGGCATCCATGGGGAAGTGGTGGAACATTGGAATACGCTTACCAACACCCAATACTTTGAAGGAATGGTCGGTGCGGATTATTCCTTCAATGGAGGCAAGGTGGTTCTTTTAGCCGAATATTATCATAACGGAAATCCCATTGATCCTACCATCCTGACGCTCCCGGAATTACAATCCTTGAACCGAACCTTTTTGGGGCCAAATTATTTTTTTGGCCAGGCCAGTTTTATTTACGATGAAATCCGGAACTTTACCCTGAATGGGATCTATAATCCGGCGGAGGGAAGCTGGATAGGGACATTTCAATTTTTGTATAATATCCTTCAAAATACCAATTTACTGTTGAACGCCCGAAGTTACTCGGGGAATCTTAACGGGATGAATTCGGGGAATAGCCCGAAAGCTGAATATGGAATCGGGATCGAGGTCAAGTTTTAAAAAAAGAAAATAAGACTGAATCCGGTTGGCACTTACACTCCTGTACTACTAGATACCATACTGCCGCAATAAATCCTGTTCCGATTTTGGCCCGACTCTCAAGAATTGGCCCAATCGATAGATAATTAACTCATCGTTTAAGCGCAGGCGGGCAGTGATATACCGGGAAGCTTTCCGGGTGGGGGTGGTATTGAAAACAAAATTGTATTTACCATTTTTATTGAATCCGGAAGAATCATCACTGGTTCGGATAATTATTTGATTACCCTGGATTTCCCATCTGAAATCGGTTATTAGCTCCGGACGATTACCTTTAACCCATTGACCGCTTCTATCTTTGGTGACCACGGTAATTTTTTCTCCGTTATATTTGAAAACAATAAACCGTCTGAAAAAAGTACCGGTACCATCCGCCCGGAAACGAAGAAAGGATTCGCTTTTTTGATCAGCTGTTTCACGGTAAGACTCGGGTATGAACATCGGCTTGGTAACCGCGGCGCCATCTGCTTTTGTAATACTGGCGGAACCATGCCACCAAAGATATAGCCAGGTTCCGGTGATTGTCTCAACTGCGGCTTTCGGCCGGTTGTAATTGATTTTCCCTGTGGGAAATGGTTCGGCCGCGGATGAAATTTTTGACCCAATTATAATCCCGATGAATAATAAAGCGAACAGTGGTTTCTTGATGGTCATTTTGATTCTCTCCTCCATCTTCTTTACACTTCTATTTCGGTAAAAAGAGGAATTTTCTTCATAGGAACAAGTACTTGGAGTTCCCTATCGTGGCGGATTTTTTAGTTTTCTACCAACTCACTTTTGCCTCGATTCGGCAAGTTCTTATTGGGTGTGACTCGAGAACTTACTTGGGAAATTACAGGTTTAATAGTTCAGCGCAATTAAGCCCGAAGATCCGCTCTTTTTCGTGGCCGGTCAACCACTTTATCCCATCTAACAGTGCCAGATCCTGGGCCGGCGAGCGCAGCGGATAGTCGCTGCCAAAGAGAATCTTTTCGGTTCCGTGTTTGGCGAAGATCTTTCGTAACAAACCAGGATCAATATAGGGTAGAGCGCTTGAAGTGTCCAAATAAAGATCACGCCCGGCCAAAACATCCAATACTTCATTCCAAAATAGATATCCTCCCAGGTGCGCCGCAATAACTCTTAACTTTGGAAAATTATTTAAAATCGCTGCTACTTTCCGGGGAGTACTCTGATTGGATTCACTATGAACTGGGTCTCCAACGTGAATCATGACGATGAAATCGGATTCAATCTCAGCCCAAAAATCTTTTAAACGCGGATCGGCCAGATCGATTCCTTGAAATTCCGGGTGTAGTTTGATACCCTTCACACCAGACTTGCGTAACCGTTGAATCTCGGAAAACCAATCCGGGTCATCCGGGTGGTAAGAGCCGAATGGGACGATTTGCGGTAGGGGACTCAAACCATATTTTGTTTCCAGTTCAAAAGAACCGGTTCCTTTTATAGTAAGCGCCCAATCATTGGCGGGTTTGACTTGTTCGGGTTTGGTGGCGGCCACTAGCAGGATAAGCGCTTCTAGTCTGGCTTCCATCGCCGCCTTTAATAAATCGTCCAAACGCCCCCCGAAACTGGTGGGGATTTGATAATAATCGACCAGTTGAATCACGGCTTTTTCGGCAATTTTATCGGCAAAGGCATGGGTATGACAGTCAATCAACATCGAAAACACCTCGGGTTCAAATTGTACCGTTTTTAGTTTAACAGTATAAAAATTAAAATCAAGCAGGAATTTGATCGGGGTTGGTAAATAATAACCATAATTTAGAATGATAATAACCTTTATTAAATGGACCGTGGAGCAATCCGGTTTATAAAAAAACAAATTTTTTTTACAGGTGGCTAATGAAAGTATTTTTAACAACCTTGAACGCCAAATTTGTACATACGGCCCTGTCTTTATGGTATCTGTACCATTATGCGCGCGCGAATCTTGGAAATGGTAATCGGGACTTGGAGTTGCAATTCCGCGAGTTTAATATTAATCAGGATTTAAACTGGGTTTGCGGGGAGATATACAGTGAGCGGGCAGATGTGATTGGTTTTTCCTGCAATATTTGGAATATGGAATTGATTTTGGTGATTTGCCGGAGGATTAAACAATTAGCTCCCAAAACCATCATTATTCTGGGCGGGCCCGAAGCCTCGGCCGAACCGGAGGAGTTGCTCGCTCAATATCCGGTGGTGGATTTCATTGTGGTTGGCGAGGGAGAGATTACCTTTACGGAATGGTTAAAGGAGTTATCCAAGAACCAGCCGGACTGGAGTTCCATCAATGGCCTGGTGTACCGGGAAGCAGGCCGTGTCTTGACCAACAGTGCCCGGGCGCTGATTGATGATTTGGGAGAGCTCCCGTTTCCCTATCCGGAAGATCTTACGCCGTTTCGCCGCAAACTGGTTTATTATGAAGCTTCACGCGGCTGTCCGTACAATTGCCAGTATTGCCTGTCGGCTAATGAACGCCAGGTCAGGTTTTTCCCCCTGGAACGGGTTCAGCAAGAATTACTGCGTTTTGTTACCGCGGAAATCGCCCAAGTTAAATTCGTGGATCGTTCTTTTAACTGCAATCCGGATCGCGCCAAGCGAATATGGCGGTTTTTGTTGGAACATCCGGGTAGCACCAATTTTCATTTTGAGATTATCGGGGATTTACTGGATGACGAATCCATTGATATTTTGAGTTTGGCGCCGCCCGGCCTCTTTCAGTTTGAGATTGGGGTGCAAAGCACCAACCCGGGAACCTTGGAATTAATTCAACGTAAAATGAATTTTGCCAGGCTTAGCGGCCAGGTATCCAAATTGCTAACAAAGCGGAATGTTTTCGTTCATCTGGATCTGATAGCGGGTTTGCCCGGAGAGGATTACCATTCCTTCGCCCGGACTTTTAATGAAAATATGGCCATCAGACCGGACCGGCTTCAATTGGGATTTTTAAAACTATTGAAAGGGTCCGGATTACGGGATAAGGCCGATGAGTATGGCTATATCTTTACCGCCGAGGCGCCTTATGAGGTGTTGGCCAATCGTTGGATTTCTTATGAGGAATTATTACAGCTTAAAGTTATCGAAGATTTACTGGAACGGTATCATTCATCCGGCCGCTTTGCCACCAGTCTCGAATATTTATTTGCCTTATTTCCCAGTCCGTTTGCAATGTTTGAGTCGTTGGCCTTCTGGTGGAAAACACGGGGATTTGATCAATTTTCGCATAAAGAGAAGGATCTTTACGCATACTTGCTTCAATTTCATCAATCCGTGAAGCATGACCCGGGAATCATCTTACGCAATCTCTTGAAATATGATCTGTTAACTTGGGAACGTATGGTGGAACTGCCGGATTGGGCTGGAACGAACCGCCCCGAATTAAAAAACTTCGGTTACCAATTCTGGCTTGATGGCCGTAATATCGAAAGGTTTATTCCCGAATTCAAAGGGCTGACAGTCCGGGAGATCCAGCGACGCGTATTATTCGTAGACTTTGAATTTAATCCTTTAAAACTGCCGGTCCATCCACAAACTCCTCCGGGTATGCAACCGCAAATATTATTATTCGTTTACTGTGGGAAAAAAGCCAGGGTGGTTCCGTTGGAAATTAAGTTCTGAGTTCTAAATTCTGAGCTCTGAATTCTGAAATAATTAAAAAAGGAGGTCTATTATGTCGGATTGGATGAGTTGGATTTATGTGGGCTGGTTTATTTTCGGCATCTGGTGGGTGATCTGGTTGGGTCTTGCTTTTGCCACCAAGGCCAAAACCATCTCCTGGTTTTTAATTTTATCGGGAGCCGTTGTAGCGTCGATTCAAATCATTTTAATTTACAGTAATCTGGAGTTTTTGGCGTTGCTGTTATTTATTTTTCCGATTTTATTTCTACCCAGTATGTTACGGGTGGTAACCGAATACGAACGGGGAGTTTTGTTCCGGTTCGGGCGGCAGATTGGTATTTTAAATCCCGGGCTCAACTTAATTTTTCCGATGGGAATTGATTTTGTGAGAATGATTGATCTGCGCACGTTTACCATCGATGTGCCCAAGCAGGAAGTTATTACCAAAGATAATGTGCCGATTTTGGTGGATGCGGTTGTATATTTTAATGTTTTTGACTCCGTACTGGCGGTAGTCAAAGTCGCCGATTATGTCCGCAGTACCTCCCTCCTTGGGCAAACCATTCTCCGTTCGGTGCTGGGACAACATGACCTGGATGAAATGCTTTCGAAACGAAGTGAGTTGAACGAGATTCTCAAGCAGTTGCTGGATGAAGCCACCGACCCTTGGGGTATCAAAGTTACCGGGGTGGAGATTAAAGCAGTGGAACTGGCGGAGTCCATGAAACGGGCCATGGCCAGGCAAGCCGAGGCCGAACGGGAACGGCGCGCCAAAGTGATTGCCGCCGACGGCGAATATCAATCTTCCGAAAAATTGGCCGAGGCCGCCAAAGTTTTGGAAACCCAACCGGCCTCCATACAACTACGTTTTCTGCAAACACTTACCGAAATTGCAGGCGAAAAAAATTCAACCATTTTATTCCCGTTGCCTATTGAACTATTCCGGTACTTTACAGAGAAGAGGCCGGGCGAGAAATAGGAAATTGCCTTAAAAAATTAGCATTTTATTGAAGATGAATAATTTGTTTTCATGAGTTACGATTCCGTGAAATTATTTTTCCACTGCTTGACATTTGATCTTCTATCCCTTAATATATTGTTGTTACCATGAAAATTAATGTTACCATAAAAACAAGTTTATTTTTACTGGGTTATGATACCCTGATTTGATTCGATTACTTTGTAAGGAGGTGAGGCCATCATGCCGACATATGAGTATAGTTGCCAGAATTGCGGGATTTTTGAGGAGTTTCACAGTATAAGCACCACACTTAATCATTGCCCCAAGTGCGGCAAGGAGGTAAGCCGCCTCATCAGCCGGAATCAAAATATTATCTTTAAGGGGTCCGGCTTCCATAATACGGATTACCGGTCCAGCGATTATCAGAAGAAAGCCGCCAGTGAGAATCCTGCAACCAGTGAAAAAACTGGCAGTTCAGCGACTACCGGCGCAACCAAGGAAACCAAACCGGCTCAAACTGAGAGCAAAGCATCGTAAATAAAGGTCACTTCGGTGACCTTTCTGCTTGAATCGATAGTTAATTGCGGTAATACTAATTTTTAGGCAAAACAAAAAAAGAAACAAAGCGATTAAAGGGGTTTGTGATGCAAAATATTGTCACTCGCAAAATTAAAGACAGTCTAAGAAATGATTTGACCAAAGCATTGCTAAACAGCCGCGATCAAGGTCTACTGTCCATTCAGGATTTTCCGGAAATCATTTTGGAGATTCCCAAAGACAAAGCCAATGGCAACTATGCCACCAATCTGGCCATGGTTTTAACCAAACAAATCAAAAAGCCCCCCCGTGAGATTGCGCAGATCATTATTGAACAATTGCCAACCAACCCCTATTTAGCGGATATCAAAGTGGCGGGCGCCGGTTTTATCAATTTTTATTTAAACAAACTCTGGTTGGGAGAAGTCTTGGAGTCGATCCTGGAAGACAAGGATGATTTTGGACGGAGCCAGGACTTGGCCGGTTTATTCGTGCAGATCGAATTTGTGAGCGCCAATCCGGTAGGGCCGATGAATGTTGTTAATGCCCGGGCCGCCGCGTTGGGCGATAGCTTGGGCCGGTTATTTTCGGCTTGCGGGGCGGAAGTCCAACGTGAATACTATGTGAATGACCATGGAGTACAAGTTTGGACTCTGGGACGCTCCATCGATGCCAGGTATCGGGAGTTGCTGGGCCAGTCCGTTGAATTTCCGGAGGAAGGTTATCAGGGTGAATATATCTATGATATGGCCCGGGCTTTGATAGCCGATAAACAAGATTATTATCTACAGTTTCCGGAAGAAAAGCGGATTGAGATTTTTCGGGATTTAGGTTATCAGCAAATTTTAGCCTCCCAAAAAACAGATTTGGCGAATTACGGAGTGAATTACGACTGCTGGTTCAGTGAACGCGGCCTGCATCAAGACGGAACCGTTGCTAAAGTCACGCAGGATCTAATGGATAAAGGTTTAACCTATGAAGCTGACGGCGCGTTGTGGTTACGTACCACCGGTTTTGGCGATGATAAAGACCGGGTGCTCCAAACCGCCGATGGCCGAACCACATATTTTACTTCAGATATCGCGTATCATTTGAATAAATTTAGCCGGGGTTTCCATAAGGTCATTGATATTTGGGGCCCGGATCACCACGGTTATATTCCACGAATGAAAGCGGCCATGGCTGCGGTGGGGATTGATCCGGACCGGTTGGAGGTCTTGATAGCTCAGCAGATCAATCTGTTGAAAGATGGGCAACCTTTTAAAATGTCCAAACGGCGCGGTGAATTTATCACCATGACCGATCTGCTGGAGGATGTGGGAAATGATGCCGCTCGCTGGTTTTTCTTGATGCGCAGCCCCGAAAGTCATTTGGATTTCGATCTGGATCTGGCGAAATCCCAAACCAATGAAAATCCGGTATTTTATGTCCAATATGCCTTTGCCCGGATCTGTAGTATTTTTCGGCAGGCCGGCGCCGAGCAACTGGCTTTCGGAAGCAGCCGGGAGTTGATTCAACATTGGGATGACGAAGAAGCGTTACTCATCGAAAAAGCCGCTCACTTTCCGGATTTAATCAGTGAGACCGCCAAACGGCGGGAACCGCACCGGTTAACCGGTTATTTACTGGAATTGGCAACCCTATTCCACTCATATTATAACCGGCGCCGGTTCATTAGTGAAGAACTGGAAACCACCCGAGCCCGGCTGGCGGTTGCCGAGGGACTGGGACATATCTTTAAACACGGGTTGGAAATCTTGGGAGTATCCGCTCCGGAGCGGATGTAATATTCAATGATTGGGTGAATTCAATCAGTTTGTTTTAAAGGAGTTAAATATGGCTAAAAAACTACCTTTCTTCTCGACAATTGGGAAAAACCTGGGTCATTCGGTCGTTGAACTGTATAAATCAATGGGTTTTTCCTTTGTGATTGATTTATTTTGGTTTATCGGTTATACGCCGGTTTTCATCGTGGCGTTAATTAGTCTGCAAGCGATACAAAATCCTCCTTTGGATATTTTACAGTCGGTTTTTTTATTTTTGATATTCTTTTGTATTTGGCACAGCATGGTGGCCAGCCCCCTTATGACGGCGGTCTATGCTTTATATCAGGAACGAAAAGTGGAGTATCCCAATGTTAAAATGTTTTGGCAACTGTTCCGGAAATATTATTGGCAGTCAGTGAGCATTTACGGTGTTTTTTCTTTGGCGGTCAGCCTCTTATCATTGAATATCATCCTGGCGCTTTTCTTTAAAAACTTCTTATTTCTGGCTGCCGGAATTGTTTCACTCTATGTTTTACTGTTTGTGATTATGATGTCCTTTTACTTTAATCCATTGCTCTGTCTGGGCAATCCATTTAAAAAGATACTGCGGAAATCCTTTTTAATGGTATTGGATAACCTTCTGATCAGCTTTGGGTTTATTTTGGTTTTTGGAATAATTTTGGTTTTATGTCTTAAATTCGTTGTATTGATGTTTTTGTTGCTGGCAATATACGGTCCGTTATTACTTTATTTTACGGATAAAAGTTTTGAAGCGGTTTATGACCGGTATGACTCATAATTTTTATATTCGGGAGGATTATCAAAAATGGCTAAGTTTATATTTATCTCCGGAGGGGTGGTTTCTTCCCTGGGGAAAGGAATTACGGCTGCGTCGCTTGGGTGCCTGTTAAAAAGCAGGGGACTGACGGTTTCCATCTTAAAACTGGACCCATATATTAATGTAGATCCGGGTACAATGAGTCCGTATCAGCACGGTGAAGTTTTTGTAACGGATGACGGCGCTGAAACCGATTTGGACTTGGGCCATTATGAGCGTTTTATCGATGTGAATCTGAGTAAGAGCAATAATGTAACCACGGGTAAAATTTATTGGTCGGTGATCACCAAGGAACGAAAAGGTGATTATTTGGGCGGTACGGTTCAGGTTATCCCCCATATCACCAACGAGATTAAAGAACGTATTCACCGGGTAGCCAAAGAAAGCCAGGCCGAAGTGGTCATTGTGGAAGTGGGCGGCACGGTGGGCGATATTGAGAGTCTGCCGTTCTTGGAGGCCATCCGGCAGTTTAAGAGTGAAGTGGGCCGGAATGATGTGATGTATATTCATGTAACTTTGATGCCCTTCGTGGAAGCGGCTTCGGAATTGAAGACCAAACCCACCCAACACAGCGTCAAGGAACTGCGAAGTATCGGAATCCAACCGGATGTCATCGTCTGCCGTTCCCAAAAGCCTATCTCCACCGAATTGAAAGCGAAAATTGCACTATTTTGTGATATCGAAAAAGAAGCGGTCATCCCCAATATGGATGCCAAAACCATTTATGAAGTGCCTTTGTTGCTGGAGCAAACCGGTTTGGACCAGATCGTCATCGATCGGTTGCATTTGGTTTGCAAGGAACGTGATTTAAAAGTGTGGCGGGAGATTGTGGCAAAAATTAAAGCTCCCAAGGAGAAGGTTACCATTGCCATTGTCGGCAAATACGTTTCTTTGCCCGACGCGTATTTGAGTGTGGCCGAAGCCTTACGACACGGCGGAATCGTCCATGACAGTCAAGTGATTATCAAATGGGTGAATTCGGAGATTATTGAACGGGATGGCGTGGAGAAAGTGATTGGCAACGTGGATGGAGTATTGGTTCCCGGTGGTTTCGGCAACCGGGGTATTGAAGGCAAAATCGACGCCATCCGCTGGGCCAGGGAAAACAAAGTGCCATACCTGGGCATTTGCTTGGGAATGCAGTGCGCGGTCATCGAATTCGCCCGAAATGTATGCAAAATGGCGAAAGCCAATTCCTCGGAATTTGACCCAAATTCTCCATATTGTGTCATTGATTTGTTGCCGGAACAAAAAGAAATCGAGGATATGGGCGGCACTATGCGGCTGGGACTGGACCCGGTCAAACTCTCCCTGAATACTCACGCGTATCATGCTTATCAAGAGGAATTAATCTATGAAAGACACCGGCATCGTTACGAGGTGAACAATGAATTCGTACAACGGTTTCAACAAGCCGGTATGCGTATCAGCGGAATACTGCCCGACCGGCATCTGGTGGAAGTAATTGAACTCCCGGATCATCCGTGGTTTGTGGCCACCCAATTTCATCCCGAGTTTAAATCAAGGCCCAACCGCCCACAGCCGTTGTTCAGGGATTTTATCGGGGCGGCTTTGAAGTTTGCCAAAGAAAAGTGATGCCCATTGCTTGCGTGAGTAGCCGGGTAATTGAATCGTAATGCGGTGATAAGTATCGCGATGTATATCCCCCGCCCGTCATGAAATGGTATATTTTCCTCCCGTGCCGTCAATAATGAAACCGGGAGGATTTTATGGTTCTAAAAGGTTTTCATCGATTCATCATCAGTTTATTATTCATTATATTTCTAAACACTTCAACGGGTTTGGACGCTTGCCCCACTCGAAATCCCAGAGAACAATCACCTCTTTTGGAAATGAAAAATGTCTCGACCGGACCGGGTATGGAGGAGATCTACGGTGAAGTAACGGCCATCTCCGCCACGGAAGTTGCCATTGATACCGGCGCCCAAAAATATCACTTGCGGTTGGCGTCTCAGGTTCAAATCTTTTGTAATGGTTTGCCGGCGGTTTGGTTGGCTTTAAGGCCGGTGGCTCCGGAGGCGTTTTTTGAAGCGAAAATCCTGGTGAATCTCCAAAACGAGGTTGTTTTTATTACGGGAGCGTATTGGGGCGAGATCTGCATCGTAAAAAGTTGGCGGAGGGAACAGGATAAACTATTCCTAAAATTATCCGCTGCTGATACTGATGATGGACGGACCTGCTGGCGGATGGTGGAGTCCAATGCTAAAATCCCTAGAATAAACTGGCTGGATGAAGATATAGAAATCTATGTTCTATATAATTTTCGGCGGAACATCCGGGCTGTCTTTTTCCCTGAATAGCGGATTATTTATAACTCTTCAGGAGGAGTTTCATTTTAGATTACGAATACTTAAATCAATTAACAGTTATCAATTACCAATGATCAGTCATCCCTAATATTTTAATTCCGAATGCTCACTGTTATTGTTCAGTTGTAAATTGTTCAAGGGAAGGTATTCAAGATGCCGATTAAGGTTTTGGTTGTGGATGATTCGCCGCTTATCCGCCAGGTGCTTAGTCATATGTTAGAGGAAGATCCGGAGATTGTTGTCGCCGGTACAGCCCTGAACGGTAAGGAAGCTTTGGAGAAGATCGGGGATTTAAAACCGGATGTGGTTACGCTAGATATTGAGATGCCGGTCATGAACGGGCTCGAATGTTTGGCGAAGATTATGGAGACTACGCCGCTTCCGGTGATTATGGCCAGCCATTTAACGGTGGAAGGCGCTGAGCCGACAATCAAAGCCCTGGAATTAGGTGCAGTTGATTTTGTAACCAAAGTTTCATCCGAACAGATCACCATCAATAAAATCCAAGAAGAATTAATCAATAAAATTAAATTTGCGGCTACAATACCGAAATCACATTTTCGGCCCTTGGTTTTAAAAACGACTTCCGGTAAAAGTATTGCGGAACTTGGCAATGTAAAAACAAGTTTGGAATTAGTCACCATTGGTTCTTCCACCGGAGGACCCCGCGCTTTAAATCATTTGTTGCCATTATTTCCGAGAGACTTTCCACTCGGAATCGTGGTGGCGCAACATATGCCCAAAGAATTCACCCTTATCTTCGCCAATCGACTCAATGAAATATGTAATATCGAAGTGATGGAAGCAAAAACCGGTGATATTATAAAACCAGGGCGGGCTTTAATCTCCCCAGCGGGTTTTCAAACCAAGGTGATTCGGAAAAATAATACTTTGCAAGTAGAGGTCTTCGAACAACCCAATTTGATATATAAACCCTCCGTGGATCTGCTGTTTAAATCCGTAGCTCTCACATGTGAAAGTAAAGCTTTAAGCATTCTCTTGACCGGAATGGGAACCGACGGCGCCGCCGGAATGCAGGAATTGCATAAATTGGGTGCCAGAACCATTGCTGAAGCGGAAGAAAGTTGTATTGTCTTTGGAATGCCCAAAGCGGCAATTGAGTTGGGAGGCGCGGAGTTTGTAGAAGCATTGCCCAATATTTTTCAACGTATTGTTAAAATTATTACCGAAGCTTAAGTGAAGCGTCTTTTAAAAAAAAGAGGAATTTATCTCCATAACGCCGAATTTTTATATTAATCCCTTTCAACAGCATAACTTTATTGGCATAAATATGAGGGATTTCCATACCGCGTTTCGTGAAAGGAGGCGTTCGTCTTGTTGGTTTCCACACAACGTAAAATTGTCCTGCGTTGTCCTCTTTGCGGCAGATTGGATTTTCATCAAATTTCATTTTTTGATTTTTCAGGACATACGCCGGTACAGATTCATTGTAAATGCGGTTTTCAGAAGTTAGTCATCAACACCAAGGATTATCAAAATTTCACACTACAGTTGCCTTGTCTGATTTGTGAAGAAGTACATATCCTCAAGTTCAAACAGTATGAATTACTTGAGCAGCCCCTTTCCATTTTACGATGCGTTGAAACAGGACAAGAGTTGGGTTATATCGGGGTTGAAGCCTCTGTGGATCGTATAATTACCCAGAAACAAGATGACATGGGGAGTATTATCAATAATTTGGGGTTCGAAGATTATTTTACCAATCCCCAGGTGATGTTCGAAATATTAAATAAACTTCACCAAATTGCGGATGAAGATAATCTTTTTTGTTCCTGTGGCAATAACCAGATTGAGATTGATGTTTTTCCGGAGAAATTGGAACTGCGTTGTCCGTATTGTCAAAGTATCCACATAATTTATGCGGAAACGATAGAAGATCTTTATATGGTTAAAAAAGTTAAGCTAATTGTCATGACCGAAAAAGGTTTTACGAGTTTTGACTCGAGTAAAGTTCACCCCAATCTTAAATCTTAATCTTCTCTTTTCATTAATACCCAGGATTTCTCAATAGATCAATACGATAAAAGCGTTGCTTGACAGTGATTTTCGCCGGGATTACGGATGGTCTCCGGGGCAAATTATCAAGATCATCCTTAAGCCCTAAGGGATTGCATCCCTACGTGTGCGTCCTGCTTTAAGCTGTTCTGGCTCCGGCGGAATTCATTTAACATAGAAATTCAAGTGTCAACCACCGTCCTCATAACGAGAGCCAATGGTTAATTTCGAATTTTTCAAACCGTTTTCATATCACAATTTGGATTTATTGGTTAAAGGGAGGATAATATATGCAGCTAGCTGATTTAGAGGTAAAAACTCTTCAGGAACTCCAGGATATGGCCCGTGAATTAAACATTGAAAACTATACCAAATTTCGTAAACGTGAATTAATTTTTGAGCTATTGAAAGTTTTAGCGGTAAAAGAGGGGTTGATCTTTTCCCAGGGAGTGCTGGAGATTTTACCGGATGGATTTGGATTTTTACGGGTGGAGGGATTTAGCCCGGGCCCTGAGGATATTTATGTTTCAGCTTCCCAAATCCGCCGTTTTAACCTGCGAACCGGGGATCTGGTCTCGGGCCAGGTCCGGCCCCCGAAAGATAATGAAAAGTATTTTGCTCTGCTTAAAGTGCAAGCGGTCAATATGTTGGACCCCGATTCCATCAAAGTAAGATATCATTTTGAAGAACTGGTTCCAATTTATCCGGACGAGAGAATTCTGCTGGAGACAGCTCCCCGGGAAACTGCCATGCGTTTGATGGATATGATGTCTCCGATTGGCAAAGGACAACGGGGAATGATTGTCTCGCCTCCAAAAGCCGGGAAGACCACCCTTTTAAAGAAGATTGCCAATAGCATATCCACCAACCATCCGGAGATTGATTTAATTGTTCTTTTGATTGACGAGCGTCCTGAAGAAGTTACCGATATGTCCCGTTCCGTCAAAGGAGAAGTGGTTAGTTCAACATTTGATCTGCCGGCGGACAATCATGTCCGGGTGGCGGAGTTAGTGCTGGAGCGCGCCAAAAGAATGGTTGAGGTGGGAAAAGATGTGATGATTTTGCTGGATTCCATAACTCGTTTGGCCCGGGCATATAATTTGGTGGAACCGCCTAGTGGCCGGACTTTATCCGGTGGTGTGGATCCCAGTGCCTTGCATAAACCCAAACGGTTTTTTGGAGCTGCCCGAAATATTGAAGAAGGCGGCAGTTTGACAATTATGGCCACCGCTTTGGTGGAAACCGGTTCCCGAATGGATGAAGTAATATTTGAAGAATTTAAAGGAACCGGCAATATGGAATTGCATTTGGACCGGAAATTGGCGGATCGGCGGATCTTCCCGGCCATTGACATTGTTCGTTCCGGAACCCGCAAAGAGGAAATTTTATTCAAACCGCAAGAACTGGAATGCAGTTGGGTAATGCGCAAAGTGTTAAGTACGCTTGGCCCGGGAGAAACCATGGAACTCTGGCTGGACCGGTTGACCAATACCAAGACCAATGAGGAACTTCGGGAATTGATTATGTCATCCTCCTTTGCGGAGAATGCCTTAAAAAATAGAAACGACGAATCGAATTGAATTTTTGAAAATCAGAAAGGCCACCAAGCGCAAGGGTGATTTTTAGCGCCTGCAGGTGATTAAAGCGCCGCTCCCCGGTATACGTTTCTTTAAATGGAGATAAACTATTTAAAGATTTCGAAGTCAAGCAGGGGGAGAATGTGAAGCGAAAACCGAGGGTATATGAAAATTTAATTCGTGAATTTATAAAATTTGGAATTAAACAGCAACTATTCCTTCTACTTTGGTTCATGATAATATTGATAGGGTACGCTCCCTTACAGGGGGAAAGCCCGGGTAATCAGGATTTGGGAAATCAGGGAAACATGGGGGGAATAATCCGTCCCTCCGTGGACTGGCTGGAGTGTTTACCGCCGGGAACCACCGTTTATTATTTAAAAAAGGGAGATACGCTTTACCGGATAAGCCAAAGTTACTTCGTGTCATTACCGGAACTACTTGCCATCAATCATATCCGGAATTCCAACCGGTTGGCTGTAGATACCAAAATTTACATTCCACCGGTAAATTATGCCCTTAAAAACCTCCAAGAGTATGAACCCAAGCCCGGCGATACCTGGAAACGTTTATGCGCCATATATAATTTGGAGCCATGGCAAGTGAGACGGTTAAACCCAGTTAGCGGGTCTTTTCGCGTTTATCCGGAATGTACACCCGGACAAGCCATCTACTTGCCGCGTTTTCCATTGCCCGGCAACTTTAAATCCCGTGATTTAAATTTTAGACGATTTCAAATCATTCGTCCGGTATCCGGCAGGTTAAGTTCCCGTTTCGGGTTCCGTTGGGGAAGAATGCATTCCGGGATTGATCTGGTGGCCTCAACCGGTACGCCGGTAAAAGCCGCCTTGGCCGGAAGAGTGGCATTCGCTGGATGGCAGGGCGGATATGGGAAATTGGTTATGATTAACCATGGCCGGGTTCGAACATATTACGGCCATTTATCCGCAATATTGGTAAAAAACGGCCAAATGGTGGCCCAAAACGCACTGATAGGATTGGTGGGGGCTACAGGCCGCGCTTATGGTAGCCATCTTCATTTCGAGGTGGAGCGGGACGGACGGAAGATAAATCCTTTACCATACTTTTCATCGATGCATGCTCCAAATTAGCGCCATCCAATACAATAAGCGGTGGGTTAAAATTGACGTAAATTGATAAGAAACAGACATATAGAAAGCTAAAGGTTAATATCGGCCTATTTGGGAAGGAAATTACGAAAACCTTCCCTTGTTTTTTCACGTGTAGTTGATTTACAATAAGGTCAAATAAGGTCAGATAAGGATGGTAGATCAGCATGAGAAACTTAGCTGAACTTATCGAGCAATATCTTCGAGGGATATTACTACAAAACCAAATGGTGGAGTTACAACGCCGTGAATTGGCGAAAATATTCCGTTGCGCTCCTTCGCAAATAAACTATGTACTTGAGACCCGGTTCACGCTGGATCGCGGTTTTATCGTGGAAAGCAAACGGGGTGGAGGGGGCTATATTCGGATTACCCAGGTGAAATGGCAAAGTGCGGATAATCTGCCCCAATTGATTGAAGAATTAATCCCCAAGTCAATTTGCGAAAATGATGCCGAGGGTTTGCTCATTAATTTGGTAAACAAGGAATTAATTAACGCCGATGCCGCGCAAATGGCTTTTCAGATGATGATCAAAGAATTCGCGGATCTTCCTGCGGAGTATGCGGATTGTCTGCGGGCGAAATTTTTAAAAGCATTACTGCTGGTGCTGGGAAGCCAGGAACAGACGTAAAAGCGTATAGCCGAGTTCGTAATCGGTGGTGTAAAATTAACGTTTATTTAAATTCAGCTACGCGAGGTGATTGCCATGTTATGTCAGAGATGTCAAGAAAGGCCGGCGACTGTTCATTTAACCAAGATGTTGGATTATGAAAAAACCGAGCTTCATTTATGTGAGATTTGCGCCAAGTCCGTCGGCAGTGAACTGGGATTTATGTTTGGACCGAATTTTACGTTTCAAAATTTAATTGCCGGTTTGCTCGAAGGAGATTTCGGTGTTTACCCGCAACCAACGGTAGATGGCAAAGAACTTTATTGCCAAAGCTGTGGTCTGACTTTTTCTGATTTTAGAAATAACGGTTTATTAGGTTGTGGAGAATGTTATAATTCTTTCCGGAGCGGACTTGAGCCGTTGTTAAAACGGGTGCAGGGAAGCGACCATCATGCTGGGAAAGTACCTAAACGGACCGGAGGAAAAGTGCGGATTCGCAAGGAAATTGAGGATCTTCGTTCGGAACTTCAGAAAGCCATAGGCAGGGAAGATTACGAACGTGCGGCTTCATTGCGCGATGAAATTCGCAGCCGGGAGCGGGAATTATAATAATTATTATTTTATTATATTAAACAATTTGCTGAAGCAAACCGGTTTTGGGAATGAAAGGAGGCCTTTCGTTGATTAATCAGGAATTTTTAAAGGATTTTTTACCGGGCTGGATTTTTACGGATGGTGAATCCAGTGATGTAGCCTTTAGCAGCCGTATTCGGCTGGCTCGGAATTTGAAAGATATACCTTTCCCGAATTTCGCCAACGAAAAACAGTTAGCGGCCGTGAATGAGTCGGTAAAGCAAGCGCTTCATAATATTCAATCGAGACTTGGCGATTTAATCCAAATTCAGATTGAAGATTTAACACCGAATGATCGTTTAATCCTGGTGGAAAAACATTTATGTAGTCCTCAATTTATTGAGAAACCGCACTTTAAGTCATTGATTGTCAACCAGGAGCAATCTATCGGTATTATGGTGAATGAAGAGGATCATTTGCGAATTCAAACGATTATGCCGGGATTTTCGCTGGAAAATGCTTTTAATCTGGCCAACCAGATCGATGATTTTCTGGAAGAGTCTTTGGAATATTGTTTTGATGAATGCTGCGGTTATCTCACCGCCTGTCCAACTAACGCAGGGACCGGGATCAGGGCTTCGGTCATGCTCCATCTTCCAGGTTTAACTCTGGTGGATCAGGTAAAACGGGTCTTATCCGCTTTGAGCCATATTGGAGTTAATGTCAGGGGCATGTATGGCGAAGGGACAGAATCATTCGGTGATTTTTATCAGATTTCCAATCAGGTAACATTAGGCCGTTCGGAGGCTGATTTGACAAATAATTTGAAAAGCGTTTGCCGCCAGGCTATTGAGCAAGAACGAACAGTTCGGGAAGCGTTACTAAAGGATTCCAAAGCCCAACTTGAAGATAAACTATGCCGTTCTTACGGGATTTTAACTCAAGCCCGGATTTTAACTTTCCAGGAAGCCATAAAATTGTTATCGGATGTTAAGTTGGGAGTGGAACTGGGAATCATCTCCGGTATCAATAAAGTGACTCTCCGTAAACTGATCTTTTTGACCAAGGCTTCCATTTTACAAAAGATCATCGGAAAAGAAGTATCGCCGGCGGAACGTGATTTTTACCGTGCCAAAGTAATTCGAGAATCGCTGAGTTCATAAAATCCGGATGTATTAAAATTAGAATTCAGAAGACAGAATTCAGAAGACAGAATAAAGAAATCGCGAAAGAATGAAAGATAGCATAAAACTTAATGCAACTCGGAATAAATAATGAGAAGACGGACTTTTATATCTTTTACCGGATTTTCACTTGCGGTTTTCGTCTTTGGAATTTTAACTTTAAACTTTCTACTTTTGACCTTTGACTTGTGACTTATAAAAAGGGGTGAAACAAAATGTTTGAACGATTTACGGAACGGGCTCGAAAAGTTGTTTATCTGGCGCAACAGGAAGCAGCCCGATTAGGGCATAATGTTGTTGGGACGGAACATTTATTGTTAGGGCTGGTGGCTGAAGGTGAGGGCGTGGCGGCCAAAGCACTTGAATCCTTGGAAATCGGTTTGGATCGAATTCGTGGCGAAGTTGAGAAGATTATTGGTGCCGGAGAGACCAATCCTTTTGGGGAGATACCCTTTACCCCCCGCGCCAAAAGAGTTTTAGAGCTAGCCGTGGATGAGGGACGGCAGATGGGCCATAATTATGTGGGCACCGAACATATCCTGCTCGGTTTAATCCGGGAGGGTGAAGGGGTGGCCGCACAAGTTTTAAAGAATTTGGGAGCGGACCTGGAAAAAGTTCGTAAAGAAGTCATTAATCTTCTCGGTGGCGGAGCCGGTGGGTTTAATGGCAGCGGTCATATAAAGGGCGGTTCCAGCAAAACCACAACCTTGAATCAATTTGGCCGTGATCTGACTGAATTGGCCAGGGTTGGCAAAGTTGATCCGGTTATCGGACGGGAAAACGAGATTGAACGGGTAATCCAAGTATTATCCCGGCGCACCAAAAACAATCCGGTGCTGATTGGAGAGCCGGGGGTTGGTAAAACCGCAATCGCCGAAGGTCTGGCCCAAAAAATTATCAAGGCCGATGTCCCGGAGGTTTTACAAAACAAACGAGTGGTTACTTTGGATATGGGTTCCATGGTGGCCGGATCCAAATACCGGGGCGAATTTGAAGAGCGCATGAAAAAAGTCATGGAAGAGATCCGAAATGCCGGCGATGTGATTTTATTTATTGATGAAATGCATACTCTGGTTGGCGCCGGCGCCGCTGAAGGGGCCATCGATGCCGCCAATATTTTAAAACCGGCGTTGGCCCGCGGCGAATTACAATGTATTGGAGCCACAACGTTAGATGAATACCGTAAACATGTGGAGAAGGACGCCGCCTTGGAAAGACGTTTTCAACCGATTATCGTGGGTGAACCCACCAAAGAAGAGGCTTCACTCATTCTTCAAGGATTGCGCGACCGGTATGAAGCCCATCACCGGGTTAAAATTACCGATGCGGCCATTGACGCGGCGGTCAAACTTTCGGATCGTTTTATTACGGATCGTTTTTTACCGGACAAAGCTATTGATTTAATCGATGAAGCCGCTTCCCGGGTCCGGTTGCAAACCACAATTACCCCTCCTGATTTAAAAGATCTGGAAGGACAGCTTAATCTATTGCAACAGGAAAAAGAGTCGGCGATTAAGAATGAAGAATTCGAGAAAGCGGCCGAGTTCAGAGATGAAGAACAAAAATTACGCCAAAAAATGGATGGTTTACGAAACGAATGGAAAAATAAACGTAGTATGGCCGAACCCACGGTTACCGAGGAAGAGATTGCCCATATAGTTTCCAAATGGACCGGAGTTCCGGTGACCAAACTACAACAAGAAGAGACAGAGCGCCTGCTGAAAATGGAAGAAATTATCCATCAGCGTTTGGTCGGCCAACATGAAGCGGTGGAGGCGGTATCGAAAGCTGTGCGCCGTGCTCGGGCTGGGTTGAAGGACCCCAAACGCCCCATTGGTTCTTTCGTCTTCTTAGGCCCCACTGGAGTTGGAAAAACCGAATTGGCCAGGGCGTTGGCCGAAGCTTTGTTTGGGGATGAAAACGCCATGGTCCGGCTGGATATGTCCGAGTATATGGAACGACATACGGTTTCCAGGCTGGTCGGTTCTCCTCCGGGATATGTCGGTTATGAAGAAGGGGGCCAATTGACCGAAAGAGTAAGGCGTAAACCATATTCAGTGGTATTGCTGGATGAGATTGAAAAAGCCCATCCGGAAGTTTTTAATGTTTTGCTTCAAGTCTTGGAGGATGGCCGGTTAACCGATGCGCACGGCCGGACAGTTGACTTCCGGAATACGGTGATCATTATGACTTCCAATGTTGGCGCTAATTTGATTGAACGTTCCGGTTCATTTGGCTTCCAGATTAGCAAAGATGAAGAAAGTAATAATTATCGGAAGATGAAGGACAATGTCCTTGATGAACTAAAAAAGACTTTCCGGCCGGAATTTCTGAACCGGATCGACGAAGTCATCGTGTTTCATGCCTTAACCCGGGAGCAAATCAAGGAAATTGTTGATTTAATGGTGAAACCGGTCATTAAGCAATTGGCTGAGCGAGAGATTACTTTACAATTATCTTCCGAAGCCAAAGAGGTTTTGGCCCGGGATGGTTTTGATCCGGTATTCGGGGCCCGGCCTTTACGCCGGTCGATTCAACGGTTAATTGAGAACCCTATATCGGAAGAATTGCTAAAAGGAACGTTAAAGCCAAATTCAGCCATTAAAGCCAATGTACAGAACGATCAATTGATATTTGAACCGGTTACGAAAGAATAAGTAAATCATGGATTGACTCATCCTAAAGAGGCTGACTCGAAGGGAAAAAATACTTTGAGTCAGCCTCTGTTTTCGATTATTCAATTCTGATTTTTTACATCGCTCAGGTTGAAACAAGGCGGTGAAATAATAATCATTGATGGTTAAGTAAATATAAATATAAACTTATTAAATATTTTTCCCGATATTTATTATTAGTAATAAAAAATCCTCAATACCTTCTCTTCCGGTTCATTAAAACTTCTTTAGCAGGGGAAATGTGAATTTTACCAAGCTCGCATTCGACTACATTTTTAGGAGGTACCCCAATGAAAGTTGAATTTATTAATCCATTTGTTTCTGCAGCTTTTGTAGTATTGGAAAAGGTCGGAAAGACCAAAGTAGCCAAGGGAAAGCTTAGTTTATTATCGTCTCCCATTGAAGGTAAAGAGGTCAATACGGTGATTGGGGTCACCGGTGATATTTTGGGACAAGTGATTTATAGCATGTCCACTGAGACGGCGGCGAAGATTTCCTCGGTAATGTTATTGGGTATGCCGGTGGATAATTTTGACGAGATTGGCAAAAGCGCCATCAGTGAACTGGGGAATATCATTACCGGTAATGCGGCTACGGAGCTTGGGAATAACGGATATTGCTGCAATATAACCCCTCCAACTTTGTTTATGGGCAAGGATGTCATCGTTTCCTTTAAAGATCTGCAAATTTTAGTGATCCCGGTGATCACCGATTACGGTGAAATAACCATTAATGTTGCCTTACGGGAAGCGGATCAATAAATCCGGTCCGGGGACTGTGCTTCAAAGATAACTTGGCCATGTCTGCAATGCTGCACATGGCTTGCCAGTTATGGATAAATAAAGCGTTATTTACCGCCTGGGTTCATGACGTGTGGAAGTGGCATAACGGCGTCCGCGTGTAAAATTATTCGCCTTTAAGGCTATGCGTTTAAATGGGGGAAGGTAAATGAGAACCATTAAAGTTTCCGCCTTGGTTCCGGGGATGATCGTTGCCAAGGATATATTTGACACATCCGGTCTTTTGATGTTGAATGAAGGCACGATTTTAACTACGGAACTCATTACCAAACTGGCATACTGGGGGTTGGATGAAACCTATATTGAAGAACCCTCACCCTCATTGCGCGAACAGCAAGAGCAGGCGATTATCCCTCAAATGAAAATCGCCCATGAACGAGCCATTAATCTAACCGGAAATTTATTATCCAAACCCGAGCTTGGAGACGGCGATTCGTTGATTTTTAAAGGTATGATTGGTGATCTCGCAAGTCAAATCGATTTAAACAGCAATGTGCTTTTAAATTTATGCCATCTAAAAACCCATGACAATTACCTGTATTCCCATGCGGTAAATGTAAGTATTGTAGCCATGATTATCGGCCGTGAATTGCGTATGAATGAGCCATCCCTTAAGAATTTAGGTTTGGCCGCTTTGCTTCATGATGTGGGTATGGTGCGCATCGAAAAATCGATTTATAACCAAAACCGGACATTAAGTGACGAAGAATGGGCCGAAATTAAGCGGCATCCCATTTTTGGATATGAAATTTTATCCGGTAACGAAGATTTTAACGAGGAGGTTTTATTGGGAGTTAAGCAGCATCACGAACGGATGAATGGGAAAGGGTATCCTGACGGGTTAAGTGGGGATAACATTCATCTTTTTGGGAAAATTATTGCCGTATCCGATGTTTATGATGCTTGTATTTCTTCACGAAAGCACCGTCGACGGATGACGGCTTATGAAGCGCTGAAAAACCTGCTCGGTGAATCCGCATTGTTTGACCTTCGCATATTAAAGGCTTTGGTGTCCAGTATGGCCATTTATCCCATCGGCAGCTATATCCGGCTGAATACCGGGGAAGTGGCTAAAGTCATCGGCATCAATCATGGTTATCCATTTCGCCCGGAAATACGAATTTATCTCGACCGCAGTCATAATAAACTGGAAAAGCCAATCCGGATTAATCTGGCGGATGAAGAATATATGCAAACGTACATTCAGGAGACATTGGGACATGATGAATCGGAAAAGATGTACATGATGTTTGATAACCAATAACTAGAATTTCCTGTTGAAGAATTTAAGTTTCGGAATACCGGCTGTCAGGCCGGTATTTGTTGTAAGAATGTTGGTAAAATATCGGGAATATTGGTTGACCAAAAGTGGTAATTTTAGTATTCTTATATTGTTTCCGGTAATTCACGGGGATAATTTAGAGTTATACCGGTTATTTTAAAAAATGGGTGTCTTGATTATACCACCAGCCACCCAAAAAAGATAACCCAAGGCCGGGACACTATCTTTCCGAAGGCTAACCATCAAGGGAATCGGGGGTAAAACATGAAAATACGAACCATCGAACCGGAAGATGTACCGGTTTTAGCCGAATATGAGAGTGAGATTTCCCTGATATCCTTTCAGGAGGAAGCTATCACCGATCCGGAGTTCCATCAGCAAAAAATACGAAAAGCCATTCCCAAAGAAAAAGAGGGGATGCTGGTGCTGGATAATGATGGTGAAATCTGCGGCTGGTTATGGATGGCCATGAAAACCAATTCGTTAACCGGCGAAAAGTATGTGAACTTTCGGAGCTTCTATATCAAAGAGGCGTATCGCGGATCGGAATTTGTGGGCCAGTTATTGGAGAAAGGAATCAATGATTGCCTGAAGCTGGGAGCCAAAAGTATCGTGGGGAAAGTTCACGCCAAAAATTTGCCGATGCGCGCTTTATATAAAAACCATGGTTTTGAGCCCACACACCTGACCATGGAGTTAAAATTTTAAGTGGATGTAGCTGAACATGATCAAATGCCTGATCTGGGATTTGGATGACACTTTATGGCAAGGGACCTTAAGCGAGAATTGGGATGTAATTTTTCCCGAGGAGCGCCGGGAAGTCATCCTTCAGTTAGATAAACTCGGTATTCTACAAAGTATTGCCAGCCGTAATGATGAGGATTTGGTAATGCGTAAGCTGCAGGAACTTGGAATAAAAGCTTACTTTCTTTATCCGCAATGCAATTATGGTTCCAAAGCAGAGAGTATCCGGAAGATTGTTGCCGCGTTGAATATTGGCATGGAAGCCACCGGTTACATCGATGACAATCCGTTTGAAATCTTCGAGATTCAATATTTTCTCCCTGAAGTACATACCTACCGGGCGGATCAATGGCGCTACTTACTTGAGTTCCCGGAGTTTATCCCGGGAAAGGTTACCAGGGAAGCCGGCGCCCGGCGCCGGATGATGATTGCCAGACAGGAACGTGATAACGCCGAACGGCAATTCGCGGGTTCCCGGGAAGAATTTTTAAAAGAATGCCGGATGGAATTAACAATTCGTCCTGCTCAAATTGAGGATATTGATCGTATCCATGAATTGGCCGGCCGGACCAATCAGCTAAATAATATGAAGGAACCGCTTAATGAACCGGTGATTCTAGATTACATCCATGCGCTTGATAAACGTATTTTGGTGGCGGAGCTAACGGATAAATTCGGGGAACATGGAATTATCGGGGTATGCTTCTTAGAAATAGAGGGCCTATTCATACGAATAAGATTGTTTTGCATTTCATGCCGGATTGAGGGTCGGGGTGTGGGGGGCGCCTTTTTGGGTGAAGTGATCAACCGGTTCCAGGCGGAATATCCGGCAGTAAATGAAATTCAATGCCATTTTAAATCTTCGGACCGAAACCGGCCAGCCTTAATGTTGTTAAAAATGTTAGGGTTTCAATGCAAAGAACGGAAAGCGGAGTATAGGATATACTCATTACCGCTGCCCCACTCCATTGAACGGGTGGAATGGATTACGATCAAGTTTTGAGCAATTTTTTAAAAATAGATCCAATAAAGTATTTAAAAAATGAATGGGAGTTTGGGATGGGGCGAAATGAGATAGAGATTCAGGTTATGAATATTGTACGGAATATCTTACGAAAACAAGATATTCAATTGGATACTCCACTGCTTGGAAGACCGGGGATCATGGATTCGGTGACGGTGGTGCAATTGATCCGGCAAATTGAAAAGGATTTCGCGATTCAGTTTGATGATGATGATTTGGATTTGGATTCATTGGCGAATGTGAGTAAGGTGGTGGACTTAATCGCCAATTACAAGGGGTGAAGATTTAAAAGAGATTTATTTTATATGGAGGCCCCAAAGTTATCAGCTTCAGGAATTAGGGTGCATGACTACCTTCACGCAATTATCCTCCTTTCTAAAGAAGATATGATACCCCATAACGTTATCACAAGTTATTCCATAAATTTGCGGATAAGGTGATGGAATTAAAGGGGTTAATACGGGATAATCCGAGTATGGTTCCCTCATTAATTTATACGACTCAATACTCATTGCCATTGATTTAGTGGTACAAACATTTTTGAAGGCCAAATATTCATGGAGTTCGTGTTTTTCATGATCTGCAAGTTCCTTCATTAATTCCCCTTCTTAATATTGTTCCTATCGTATAATTTCCAAAAATCCACATTAGAATGTTGGTAATAATTACATACTAACCGCTATGCCAGAGTCTGGCGCAAACAAGGATGAAAAAGTTGAAATTCGGGCCAACCATCCCCTAGCCCCCATCCTCGCAAGGAAGGGGAATCGATATAATACCGGGGACACCCCGGCCCCCGCAAGGGCTTCCCTTGACCCTTTGAAAAGCGGTATTCCTACCGCCAGGAGTCTGTGCGCGTAACACTTTTTAATAACTTAAAACTGTTAACTAATAATTATCGTTGGCTGCCTTGATCCAGAAATCGCCACTATTATCAGGGCTTATTTTGTGTTAAAATTTTTATGTCAACTAACGAATTGAACCCGTTTACTTGTGTTTCTTTTTAACTTGCAACCCGTAACTCGTAAATTGGTAACTATCTTATATTCGATCTTTAAAGAAGGAGGTATCATCGCTTGATGAAATTCAATAAGAATATTCAGGCGTGGCTGATTTTCGCCGCGTTCGTTTTCACCCTGGCGGTGCTTTTCGGTGGTCAGGCGTTGGCTTTAAAATTACGGGTCAATGATCCTTTGAAACACGATATTTATGCCATTAAAGGCGTGCAAAAGTTTACGGTCACTCAGGAGAAAGAAGGGGTCAAGGTGGAACTAAAACTCTCCCGGGTGAATGATTTACAGCAGGTCTTGGACAAGGTGCATCAGAAAGTAAAATCTTACTATAACAAACCGGTCCGGACGATGGCCATCGCTGATCACTCCAACCACCGGTTAAAAGAAGCGCGTTACCGGTTATCGTTTGATCTGGAAGAAGCGGTTGTCACCGGGCATTACACTCAACTGAAGCAATCTTTGGATGCGTATCCGCAGATCAAGTCCCGGATTTACTTTAGTCCGGATTTTATTTACATTCAGTTGGAAGAGGACCAATATTATCATTATGAAGCATTTTCGCGCCGGACTAACATAGTGGGGAAAACGATGGGAGGTGACCCGGTTTGATGAAACATTTGAAACATCAAGAATTATGGATTGGAGCGAGTTTGGGGTTACTGGTATTCCTGTTTTGGATCGGGGTTGATCTGACCCCAATGTTATTGTTGGGTAGCGCCTTATTTCTGTTATATCTGTTTACCCAGGGAAAGCTGGGACGGAATGTGGAAGTGACGGGAAGCCAGACCATTACCCGGGTGGATACCGGGGTGCGGTTTGATGATATTGGCGGCCAGGAGGTTGCCAAACGGGAATTGTTGGAAGCCTTAGATTTCGTAAGAGATCAATTGACAATCAAGCAATTGGGTATACGCCCCTTGAAAGGTATTTTGCTGACCGGTCCTCCGGGAACGGGGAAGACCTTGCTCGCGAAAGCAGCCGCTAATTATACGGATTCGGTATTTGTTTCCGCCTCCGGAAGCGAATTTGTGGAAATGTACGCCGGAGTCGGCGCCTCGCGAGTGCGTCAATTATTTAATAAAGCCCGGCAGTTGGCCAAAAAAACCAACAAGTCCAGCGCCATTGTATTCATTGACGAGATTGAGGTCATTGCCGGAAAGAGGGGCAGCCATACTTCGCATCTGGAGTATGATCAGACCTTAAACCAGCTTTTGGTGGAAATGGATGGGATTAAGCCGGATGAGGAAGTGAAAATCGTCTTGATTGGCGCTTCGAACCGTGGCGATTTATTGGATAGCGCCATTACCCGACCGGGCCGATTTGACCGGCAGGTGAAAGTGGATTTGCCCGATAAGGATGGCCGGGTTCACATTTTAAATATTCACGCCAAAGGGAAACCGTTGGCGGGTGAGGTGGATCTGGAAGAGGTGGCCAAAGATACCTTCGGATTTTCCGGAGCGCACCTGGAGTCGCTGATGAATGAAGCGGCGATTATGGCCTATCGTAAATCCCGGAACGTGATTCAAATGGAGGACATCCGGGAAGCCATCGATAAGGTGATCATGGGTGAAAAACTGGAGCACCGCCCCGGTCCCGAAGAGTTGAAACGGGTCGCCATCCATGAAACCGGCCATGCTTTGGTCAGTGAATTGTTAAAACCGGAATCGGTAGCCACTCTAACCGTGATTCCCCGGGGAAAAGCCTTGGGTTTTATGCGCCAGGCTCAGGCCCAGGAGCAATATCTTTACACCGGGGAATATCTCAAGGATCAAGTAGCGATCTGTCTGGGTGGCGCCATGGCCGAGGAATTAATTTACGGTGATTGGAGCACCGGCGCTTCCAATGACTTCGAACAGGCGACCAACATTGCCAAACAGTTGATGGTCAATGGCCTGTCCCGGTTGGGAATTATCCGGGAAGATTTGGCTGGTAAAGCGCGCCTTCACCAAGTAATGACCGAGATTCTGGATGAGCAGAAAGAACGAGTGCGGGGGATGTTGAAGGAACGGGCCGGAATTTTACAATCCGTTACCGAAGTTTTATTGAAACAGGAAAAGATCTCCGGGGCTTGGTTCCGGGAACAGTTGAAAAGTGCTTGAAATTTGATGAATAGTCCCTCTCGGATGGCGAAAACAGTTAATAACGCCATCCGGGGGGCTTTTTTATAATTATCGGTCGTTCAGTCGGATGGAGTTGTCACTGATTTACTTTTTTAAAAACCGAACCGGAGAGAGTGCCAAAGAACATATGTGACATACTTGATATTACTGGATGAGAAAGATATAATTAATCAGAGGCTGGCCTAAGTGAAATGGTTAAGTTATTATTACCCATCATGGAGGTATCTTATGGCGCTGATTAATTGTACTTTCTTCTCTGAAACATTGAAATTCTCCACTTCCATGACAGTCATACTTCCCCAATATAACCAAACGCTTCCCGGAACTGTATCCAATCGCCCCAAAATGAAGACCTTATATCTCCTTCACGGGTTACAGGATGATCACACGGCTTGGATCAGGCAGACCGCGATTGAACGATACGCTGCTCCATTTGGAATTGCGGTTGTCATGCCTTCCGTTCAGCGCAGTTTTTATACGGATATGGTTTTCGGCGGGGCGTATGAGACCTTTGTGGCGGATGAGTTACCGAGGGTAGCCCGATATTACTTCCCGCTTTCGGATGCCAGAGAAGACAATTTCATTGCCGGGTTGTCGATGGGTGGTTATGGAGCGTTCAAACTGGCCTTGAATTATCCGGAGAACTATTGCGCCGCCGCTAGTCTCTCGGGAGTTCTAGATTTGGAGAATGCGGTAAACACTCTTCCCGTTGAAGTCAAACAGGACTTTATTAATATATTCGGGACTAACCCTTCCATTCACGGGACCAAACACGATTTGTTTTACGCGGTACAACGTTGCAAAGCGGAAAAGAAACCAATCCCAAGATTGTATCAATGTTGCGGCGATCAGGATTACCTGTATCAACATAATATTGCTTTTCGTGATTTTGTTTTGAATGAGAGCCTTCCCCTTACCTGGCGGGAAGATGCGGGATTCGGACATGCATGGGATTATTGGGATATGGGTATTCAGAGGGTTATCAAGTGGATGTTCGGTTGATGAAGGCTTCTCCAGATATCAATTAAAAAAACTCCATAACACTGGCAGAAACTGCAAATGTAGGGATATGGAGAGAAATGGATGATAATATTTGCAATCATAAATGGGGGAGGTAATCGTAATAATGGTAAAAATTATGCCATGCCTAGACATGAAAGACGGCCGGGTGGTCAAAGGGATTAATTTTATTAATCTGAAGGATGCGGGTGATCCGGTGGAAAATGCCGCGTTCTATCAAAAGGAAGGCGCGGATGAACTGGCCATGCTGGACATTGCGGCCACCGTCGAAAACCGTAAAACCAGGTTGGAATGGGTAAAAAATGTTTCCGCCGTCATTGAGATACCGCTTACTGTTGGCGGAGGTATCGCTACACTGGAAGATATTGATTTGCTGATTGAGGCCGGGGCGGATAAAGTATCCATGAATAGCGCCGCAGTCAAGCGTCCCGCGCTGGTAAACGAGGCCGCCAAGAAGTTCGGCTCGGGGTGTATTACAGTGGCCGTTGATGCCCGCCGGAATAAGGCGATGCCATCGGGGTTTGAACTGGTGGTTGCGGGTGGCACTACACCGGTTGGCCAGGACGCGGTGGAATGGGCAAAGCAGTGTGAGAGTCTAGGAGCGGGAACAATCCTGCCGACCAGCATGGATGGTGATGGGACACAAGCAGGTTATGATCTGGAATTCACCCGGGCTATCGCGGAGGTGGTTACGGTACCGGTGGTGGCTTCCGGCGGAGCCGGGAAGCTTCAAGATTTTTATGAGGCGGCGACTCAAGGTAAGGCCGGTGTTTTGTTAGCGGCTTCAGTTTTTCATTACCGGCTCTTGAGCATCCGGCAAGTCAAAGAATACTTGCGTGAGCAGGGCCTTACGGTATCATTATAAATCACAACAATACATGTCGGAGCCGCAATGTTACTTGAAAAACTAAAACTGGACGCCGGGGAGCAAGTGTTTGAACAAGCCGTTGGCCATTATCAAACCGGTGATATCAAGAGCTATAACTTAACCCGGCAGGGAAACAGCCGTTTTCAGATCAAAGCCATGGTCAAAGATTCCGGCGTCTATGGCGTGAATCTCAATTTGGAAATTAATAACGGGCAGTTAATCATTGATCATTATTGCACCTGTTCCGGCGGCAGTCAGCTCTGCCAACATGCGGCGGCGGTTTCTTACAAATTTTTGGCGGATGATTTCCCCAAGTTTAATCCGGGTATGATTAAACCGGCCAAACTATCCCCCATGGACGGGATTGAGTCCTTGAAACTGGCCGCCGTGGGTGTGGCCGGGAAATGCGCCCTGAACTATAAAATTGGAAACCTGGATAATAACGCGGATAATTTTAAATTAACCTGCTTCGCTTCCGGGCGCGCGGAGACATTTCCGGATCAACTGGTGGAGTGTCTTGGTGACATCAACTACAGCGCCCGCAAGCGGGAACAGGCATTTAATGCGTTAACCGGTTTCGATCATCTGGTGGTCTCTTATTTGGAGAATGCTCTTTCCGGAAAGGATTCCGGCAACGGAACCGTATTTCTGCCTAAATCCAAGGAAAATTTTCAACTCATTCTGACTTTAATCCAAAATAACAGAGCGTTTGGCGAGGATATCTCCCGGCCTTTGATATTGGCCGGGACTGTGCAGCCCAAGGTTTATCTGGCCGGAGATGAAACCGGGCTGAAATTTAGTTATGACTTGGCTGAATTTGAGCTGTCAGGTTTTCTGAACCGGGATTTAAATTATGTGTTTGACAATAATACGCTCCAGTTAATCGATACCTCCATTTTGGAGCACCTGCCCGCCGAAATTATCGTCCCGCCGGAAAGGCTCGGGGAAGTATTATTTGAGATTTTGCCCCTGTTAGGCGAAAAAGTCCAACTGGAAGCGGCTCCCGAGTTCCGTTCCCATCAGCTTATCCTTCATGAGCCGGAGATAGTTTTATCTTTTGATTACGAACGGGAACAAATTTTTTGCCGGCCCGAAATCCGGCTCGATAATCGGATTTACCAGGGAGAGGACTGTCTGCGTCTTATTACCGGAGTTCCCCGGTATGAGCGGGCGACGGATGATCCCAAACAGTGGTCTGCCGTTAATCGCCAGCCTTTCAAAGAATTACTAAACTTCATGGAACGGAATGGGTTTCGATTTTCAATGACGGGTTGGGTTATCCAGGACCAGGTTGATTTGCTGAAATTTAAGCGGAATGGTTTACGGCAAATACCAGAACAGTGGCAAATTATCTCCCATCAGAGGTTTACGGAGTTGGAAATAATTCCGGCCAAACTGGAGCCGGTGGTTAGAGTGGATGTTGACGATACTATCGATTGGTTTGACTTTGAAGTATTGTACAACCTGGGCGGGGAGACCTATACGCACCGGGAAATTTTAGCCATGTTATGCCGGACGGATTCCGGAAACTTCATTAAGGCCGGGGAGCGCTGGTTTTTTATCGGGGAATCGTCCGAAATAGACTTGTTGGAGAAGGCATTCTTTCATGACCGCGCGAGAACCGGGGCCACGAAAGAAGAATGTTATAATTTAATGGCTTTCCGGCAATTATTGCATGATAACGGTATTGAAATTAAGGGAAACATTGTTTACGACCGGTTTGAGGCCGATATTTCCGGGGCCAGTCTCATTGAAGTTCGTCCGGTACCGGAGATCCCCCAGGGGGAACTGCGGCCGTATCAAAAAGAGGGCTTTTATTGGCTGTGGTTTCTGTATAAATACCATTTTGGCGGTATTTTGGCCGATGATATGGGGCTGGGGAAGACTCTCCAAATTTTGGCCTTGATTAAAAGTATCCCGAAGGAAGGACCAGTGTTGGTGGTTTGTCCGCACAGCCTGATTTATAACTGGGCGGCGGAGATTGAAAAGTTCTATCCCGGAACCGCGTATCTGGTTTATCATGGTTCTCCGGAAACCCGGCAAAAGTTGCGCGGGTTATTTCGGCGCCAGGAGATGATCGTTACCACCTATGACATGGTGGTGAACGATATTGAAGCGCTTCAGGAATATACCTTTGAGTATTGCATCCTGGATGAAGCCCAGCATATCAAAAATAAAGAGACCCAACGGGCTAAGGAATGCAAAAAAGTAAACGCCCGCCACCGGCTGGTTCTCACCGGCACCCCGGTAGAGAACCGGTTGGAAGATTTATGGTCGCTGTTTGATTTCTTAATGCCCGGTTTTCTAGGAAACCAGCATCAATTTAAAGAAAAGTATGGGGGTTCGCTCAAGAAACCCAACTCCGCGGAGATACTCGATTCATTGCGGCAAAAGATTGCCCCGTTCATGCTGCGGCGGCGAAAGGAAGACGTACTGCCCGAACTGCCGCCCAAGGTAGTTATCCAGTGGAATGTGCTCATGTCTCAACTGCAGGAGGACATTTACCGGACCGTTTTGGATCAGGTGAGGCAGGATGTGCAAAATGCCATTTCCAACGCCGGTCTGGCGAAATCCCGGATGACGGTGTTATCCGCCCTTACCAAACTTCGCCAGGTCTGCGACCATCCCAGTTTAGCCTTGGATGAAGTTAGCGCCGGGGAGGATTCCGGCAAGATCGATGCGATAATGGAACTTATCCAGGAAGCCATGGATGGCGGACACCGGATTGTATTATACAGCCAATTTGTACGGATGCTGAAGCTGATCCGGACCAAACTTCAGGAGGCCCGGATCAATTATGTCTATCTGGACGGGTCTACCACCGACCGCATGGAACGAATCAATTGTTTCAATAACACGCCGGAGATTCCCATCTTTTTAATCAGTCTGAAAGCTGGAGGAGTAGGTATCAACCTTACATCCGCCGATATTGTAATCCATGCCGATCCCTGGTGGAATCCAATGGTGGAGGAGCAGGCCAGTGACCGGGTCCACCGGATGGGGCAACAAAAACAAGTGATGGTTTACAAGTTGATCACCCTAGGTACTGTGGAAGAAAAGCTGATTCAGCTGCAAAACCGCAAAAAGACGGTCTTTGACGCAATCATCCAGAGTAACGATGAGTTGGTGAACCGTTTGACCTGGGAGGACATCCGGGAGTTGCTGGAGATTTCGTAAATGCAGTTAAAGTTATATGTCAAAGGCCGGAAATATTTCCAAAATAGCCGGGCATCAAAAGAGTAGAAATAGCAAATCTAAACATTTCAAGCGAAAGTAGGGATATTCAATGATTTTATTGGAGAACAAATGGGCTTTGATTACCGGCTCCAGCCGGGGTATCGGCCGGCAAATCGCTTTAGGACTGGCGCGGCGAAAATGTAACATTATCGTGCACGGGCGAACGGTGGAGCATACGGCGGAGACGATGCGGCAATTAAAAGCGTATGAAGTTAAAACTCATGTCGTCGCCGGAGAACTGGACACCATGGAGGGCATTCAAGCAATCATTGGTGGCGTCAAACAAGGGCCGGGTTCCGTGGATATCCTCTATAATAATGCCGCCATTCAGAGTGAATCAAAACCGATATGGGAATTCACATTCGAGGAATGGATGCATTCCTTTCAGGTAAATTTAATTGCCATGATTGCGATGTGTAATGCCTTTGCGCCGGAGATGAGACAACGGGGTTATGGGCGCATCGTTAATTTGACTTCGGGAATCCAGGACCAGCCCAATTTAGCTCCGTATAGCGTAACTAAAGCGGCGGTGGATAAATATAGCCGCGATCTGGCGTTTGAATTGAAGGGATCCAATGTGCTGGTCAATTGTCTGGACCCGGGCTGGTTGCGGACTGATTTGGGCGGACCCAATGCCTGGTTCCCGGTGGAAGCGGTGTTGCCGGGCGCGTTGGTGCCGGCGTTACTGGAAGATAACGGGCCCACCGGGCGTTTCTTCGCGGCCCAGGATTTTAAATACTTGGAGTAATCCATTCCCTCTATCATCACTGCCGGAATAAACTATGTTTTGGTTATCCTCTCTAGCCGGGCCAATTCCTCCAAAATCTCATCCCGTGGTAATTGCCCGGCCACAAGTTCCGGATCGCTTTTGGCCAATAAACGCCGATAAAAAAGAATTCCTTCCGGGACGATATCAGTACCGGATTCTTCATCGTTTAGCAACTCATACAGGATATTCTCGGCTTTGGCGTATTTCCCGATTTTTTCGTAATAACGCCAGAGCCGGAATTTGGTTGGGCAAGGTAAATCGTAATCGGTGAACTTGGCAACCAGAGAATCCAGATCCGGGATATAATCCTTCAATACGGTATCCCCGCCGCTTAGCAGAACTTCCAAATATAAAGCCAAGGATTTCAGATAAGCGTAATAAGCCCCTTCTTCATTGCCTTGGGCTTCATAAATCTCCCCGGTTGCTTTTTCCAGGGCGGCGATCATTACCGCGCGATCGGGTTCAATCTTGCCGTTTACTTTTAATAATCCCAGCAAATCCTCCTCGGGGATGGTAGCGATAAACTTGGCGTCTACTCCGAAGATTTGTTGCAAGGTATCTTGAATGACGGACAATGCCTTTGGGTAATCTTTGGCCCGTTTAAAACCCAAAGAGATGGCCAGGGCTTGGGTAAATTGTTCGATCAAGCGCATTAAATAGTCATTGCGGATCATGGTTACTCCAATTTTATGGAAGACGTTTTTTTATAATTATTTTTGCCCGATATACGTTCGCTAAAAAATAGAATTTGGAATCGGGAATAAAATATTATGAAGATCTATTCGACATGAATTTCTTAATTCTTTTTTTTCATTACCAACAATGGGGAAGGGTTTCAGAGTTTTACCATCCTTTTTATTCATCTCCACTCCAATAACTGCGAACGGGTTTTTAAAGGATGAAGCCGCTGGCTTGTCGAAACCCTTTGAATCAAGGGGGAATTAAGATGCGTCGGGCTTTTATATTACTAGGGTTCCTTCTGTGCTTCGTGATGTTTGGAAGTTCATCGATAGCATACGCCGAAAATGACGATAAGAGCAATCTGGAACAAATAATCCAGCAAATGAAAAAGAACATACAGCTTAAAAAAAAGAAAGAACAATCGGTGCTGGGCAATTTAATCAAGCAACAAAAAGAGTTGTCCCAGTTGGAACAGAACTATGGGAATATCAAAAATCAATTGAATCAAACCCAAAATAAATTAACAAATACCAAGCAAGAACTGCGATATCTGCAAACCCAATTAAGCAAACTGGGATCGAATTTACAAAAGAGACAGGAATTACTGAATCAAAGAATTGTCGTTATTTATAAATATGGGTTTCAATCTTACCTGGAATTGTTATTGAACGCCAATAATTTTGGGGAATTTATCAACCGCTTTGAGACATTATCGTATTTTATCAGCAATGACATGCGCCTCATTGATGAAATTCAAAGCACGAAATTGGACATCAAGTCCCGGCATGTCGCCATTGAATCCAAAAAGCAACAAGAAGAACACCAGTTTAAAAAGATAGCGGTCTTGCAGAAACAAGCCGATCGGGAACAACAGAAAATGTCCGTAAAAGTCGGCCGGACCCAACAAGAATTGACCAAAATTCAACAGGACCGGGCCAGTTTGGAAAGAGCTCTGGAAGAATATGAAAGAACCTCGCGGGAGATTGAAGCCGCCATTCGCCAGGATGAACAGAAAGGGACGGGGAAAACTTTGGGCACCGGCCATATGATCTGGCCGGTCCGGGGCCGGTTATCCTCCGGATTCGGCTGGCGTTACCATCCGGTACTCCGGAAGAAAAAGTATCACAATGGCCAGGATATTGCGGTGTCTTCCGGGACACCGGTGCTGGCGGCGGATAGTGGCGTGGTACTGGTGAGTGGCTGGAAAGGGGGTTATGGTAATTTTGTGGCCATTGATCACGGCAATGGTATCTCGACTTGCTATGGCCATAATTCCCGGTTATTGGTCCAGGTGGGCAATAAAATTCTGAAAGGGCAGACCGTCGCCATTTCCGGAAATACCGGATTATCCACCGGACCTCATCTTCATTTTGAGGTAAGACGCAATGGAACACCGATTAATCCGATCCCCTATTTGCCTTGACCGGATTGGTAAAAATAAAAGAAGAAGCCGGTAGAGTCATCCGATACGTCACCTGACTATGCGGCGCGGTTAAGTGCCCATATCAAGCAGTCACCTTGCGATGAACCTGAGGTTCAAGCATCTTGAACCATGAACTATCGTCTATTTACTACTGGCTTCTTCACTAATATTATATGCCGAAGTTTTTCTCTTATGCAAAAAATTATTCGTAATTATTACCATTGGGTAATCATTAGTTGCTGAAAGAAAGCCTTCATGGGCCAGGCCAGATATTTGTCGCGCCGGTAAATAAGGTAAGTGTGCCGGATCATCGGCGCCCAGCCCGCGATTATTACCTGGCGCAATTCCCCGTTGGCCAATTCCTCCCTGATAGCCACCTCAGGTAAAAAAGCCAGTCCCAAGCCGCTTGCCACCAGCCGGATGATGGCTTCGATGCTCTCCAATTCCATGGTTACATTGGGGATGAACTGGTATTTATAAAATTTTTCATCCAAAAAACGCCGGAATCCGGAGCCGGAGCGGAACAGAATCAGGGATTCGGCTTCCAATTCTTTTGTAGCCAATTGGTCCTTGGGGAAACCCGGCGGCGCTACCAGCAGAATCCGGTCGCTGAATAGCGGTTTGATTTCCAGATTTAAGGCGGGATTCACCGTGGTCACCAGGCCTAAATCCACTGCGTTTTCGGATACCAACCGGGAAATTAAATCGGAATCTCCGTTCCGAATGCGGATCTCAACCTGGGGATGGGTTTGACGATAGTTTTTTAAGATATCCGGCAGCCGGAAGATGGTATTGGTGGTTCCGGCGCCAATGGTCAACCGCCCCCGGACCGAGGTGAAATGGTGAATCGTCTCCCGGGCGGCATCTGTTAAATTGCTAATTTGCCTGGCGTATTCTAAAAACACCTCTCCGGCGGGAGTTAATATTAAAGTGCGGCCCCGGCGTTCAATCAGCACCTCACCAAGTTCTTCCTCCAGATTTTTAATTTGGTGGGTGATGGCCGGTTGAGTAAGGTGCAATATTTCAGCGGCTTTTGAGAAACTAGTTAATGTGGCGACCAGAATAAAGCTCTGGAGTTGGTTTAATTCCATATGCGCTGTTTTCCCCCTAAAATATTTCTCCGCAACCCACGGAATAAAAACGTTCCATATCTTTCAAACGTTCCCTTCGATAAAAAATTTTTATGAAAACTATTAGATCGATTAATTTGAATTATATAACTTTTTGTGGTAATCTAAAAGAGGTCTGTTAAGAAATTGAAAGTTAAACGTTGAATGTTAAGACCAGAGAATTGCAGAGGCGTGTATGCGCCACGTTAGGAGGTAAAGGGATGCCGACAGTGGTTGTGGTAGGGTTGCAATGGGGCGATGAAGGCAAGGGGAAGATTACCGATTGCTTGGCCAGCGAGGCGAACCTGGTAGTCCGGTATCAGGGTGGGAATAACGCCGGGCATACGGTAGTCGTGGGCAATGAGGAATTTAAACTGCATTTGGTCCCCTCGGGTGTGCTGTATCCCGGAACGCTTTGCGTGTTGGGAAATGGTGTGGTCATAAATCCGGAAGTACTCATCAGGGAATTAACCGATTTACAAAAGCGGGGGATAGATATCTCCGGGATGCGGATCAGTGATCGAGCCCATGTCATTATGCCATACCATCCGGTTCTGGACCAGTTGGATGAGGCCAACCGGGTAACCGGCAAGATTGGAACCACCGGCCGGGGTATCGGGCCGTCTTATGTGGATAAATACGCCCGTTATGACGCCATTCGCATGGTTGATCTGATGGACAAGGAAGTGTTTGAGGAAAGACTGATTGAAATTGTACGAATTAAGAACAAGATTCTGGAAGATATATATGACCAGCCGGGGTTTGACTGGAAGGTGATCAGGGACCAATACCTGGAGTATGCTGAATTCTTGCGGCCCATGGTTACCGATACTTCACTATTAATCAATCAGGCCATCGGCAAGCAAGGGAAGGTCCTTTTTGAAGGAGCTCAAGGAACCCTGTTGGATATCGACCATGGAACCTATCCGTTTGTGAGTTCTTCATCACCGGCGGCCGGTGGGGCATGTATTGGCGCGGGGGTAGGTCCGACCCGGATTGACAAGGTTGTTGGAGTAATTAAAGCATATTCGACCAGGGTTGGCGAGGGACCTTTCCCAACCGAACTTTCGGAGGATACGGTATCCAAACTGCGGGACGGCCGGGGCCGTGAATACGGGGTTACTACCGGCAGGCCACGCCGCTGCGGCTGGTTCGACGGGGTCATTGCTGAACATTCGGTGCGGATCAACGGGGTTAATGCTTTAGTGGTGATGAAGCTGGACGTTTTGGACCAGATGGAGACGATTAAAATCTGTACCGGTTATCGATATCGTAATAGTACCATGAATGTACTTCCAGCCAGTTTAAAAGTGCTGGCGGAGTGCGTCCCGGTGTACGAGGAAATGCCCGGCTGGCTTGAGGATACCACCCAGGCTAAAACTTGGGAAGGTTTGCCGGTAAATGCCCGGAATTATTTAAACCGCATTGCGGAGCTGGCCGGAGCGCCTGTGGCCATGGTTTCGGTGGGCTGGCGCCGGGATGAGACCATTGTGTTGCAGAACATTTGGTAGTTTTACCCGTAAGTTATGCAAAAGTGCGGATTTCGCGCGAAATAACAAAGTGTAATTGATTTTTAGTGAAAAAGAATCAAAAAGGGTTGACACAGTCTATAAAATGTTGTAATATATAAAAGCTGATTATTTAATAATGCTAAGTTGCTTTGCCAGATTACCGTAGCGGACTTAGTATTGGCCAAGGGCCATTAGCTCAGGCGGTAGAGCACCTGACTTTTAATCAGGGTGTCCGCAGTTCGAGTCTGCGATGGCCCACCATTTAATAAATCAGTT
>JAEZJQ010000009.1 GCA_023436305.1 Bacillota bacterium | reverse complement strand
TGTTACACAATGTATGGTTCGAAGTGAAATTGAAGGAAACACGTATATTTTTTTGCAAGTTTGATGATGAAATCATTGTATGGTATAAATCTTTGCCACATGAAGCTGAGATATAGTTACAATATACAGAAAAAACTTCACATGTTATCATTTTAGTATAAGAAGAAGCAG
The DNA here is from genome assembly GCA_023436305.1 of Bacillota bacterium. Taxonomy (GTDB): domain Bacteria; phylum Bacillota; class UBA4882; order UBA8346; family UBA8346; genus JAEZJQ01. The sequence goes on along the minus strand of JAEZJQ010000009.1, from coordinate 12,837 downwards.
TTAAATATAGTTTTCCTTAAAAAGTTCACTTTTTTGGTAAACTTTTGGAGACAATTTTTAATTGTAGTTTCGCTATAATATGGGATATAGGAGTTTAAGAAAATGTATAGCATGGATACTTTCGTAAAAAATCCCACGGGGTTGCATTCAAGGCCGGCGCAAAAGCTGGTTCAAATAAGCAACACCTTTAAGAGCGATATAAAGCTTATTACGTCTCAGAAATCCATTGACCCGAAGAGCATTTTCAGTGTGCTAGGCGGCGCGGTGAAACAGGGAACAAAAATAACGGTGCAAGCTGAAGGCGAAGACGAGCGGAACGCGGTTGATACAATTGTTCGATATATTGAAGAATTAAACGATTAAAAAGCCAAACATCATTTGGCTAGTTAGTGGGTGATGAAATGAAGATTAAGGCAATAGTGGCTTCACAAGGGATGTCGGTAGCTCCGGCCCTGGTTTTTTTGTTGCCGCGACCCGCTGACCCTAATTTAACAGTGGAGCTTGAGATGATCGGAACGGAGCTTGATAATTTTCAAAAGGTTCATCGTCGCTTGGATGCGATTTATACTGAAAAATGCACTTATTTGGAGAACTCGAATAAAAAGAGTCAAGCGGAAGTGCTTTCGGTACAGCATACGATGCTTTTGGACAAACAGTTTGTCGATGGTGTCAAGGAGAATATTGGACGGGGTTATTCCGCGCAGGCGGCCGTACAGCGTGAGTCTGATTCAAGATGCGCCTTTTTTGAATCATTGGAAGACCCGTTTTTTAAGGAGCGCGCTTTCGATGTTAAGGACTTATGCCAACGCATCATTTGTGAGTTGCGCGGAGAACCTTATCACGATTTAGCGGTTTTAGACAGTGAGGTTATCGTTGTGGCGCAGGACATTCCCCCATCGGTAATGACTACGACTGATGCGGCCAAGGTGAAGGGAATTGCCACCATGACCGGGGGGAAAACATCCCACACCGCAATATTGGCCGCAAACATGCAGATTCCGGCGGTGGTTGGTTGCGGCGAGGCCCTTTCGGTGATAACCGACGGCGATCTTGTTTTCATAAACGGCGTCTCCGGCGAGGTTGAAACCGGTTTTGATGAGGCCAGACTCAGGGAGATTCAACAAGAAATTATGCATTACCAATTAAGACAGGCCCAGTTAAAAGAATATGCCCATAAAACTACTGAAACAAAAGATGGCGGGAAGATCGCCCTGTTTGCAAATATTATGGACTCAAAGTCAATTGATAAGTTGCTCTCGGTTGGAGCCGAAGGAGTCGGCCTGTTTCGGACCGAGTTTCTCTATATGGATCGGAAGGTTCTCCCCGATGAAAACGAGCAATATGAGGCCTATTCATCCGTGGCGTTGAAACTGGCGGGATTACCCGTAATTATCCGGACAATGGATATCGGAGGCGATAAAAAGGCTGATTGTCTTGGCCTTGAGGGTGAGGAGAATCCTTTTTTGGGATATCGGGCCATCAGAATCTCCCTTGATCGGGTGGATCTGTTCATGACGCAGCTTAGGGCCTGTCTTCGGGCTTCGGTGGACGGTAATGTATCGATCATGTTACCGATGGTTTCGGGAATTGATGAGATACGGAAAGCGAAAGACTTGCTTGAGCAGGCAAAGGAGAGCTTACGAAAAGATCAAAAGAAATTTAACGATCATATCAATCTGGGTATCATGATCGAGATTCCATCAGCGGCGATCATGGCGGAAGAGCTTATCAAGCAGGTTGATTTCTTCAGTATTGGAAGTAATGATCTTACCCAATATACGCTTGCGGCGGATAGACAAAATCCAAAAGTGGCCAATATCTATAGCCATTTTGAGCCGGCCGTTATCAGATTAATCCGCATGGCTGTATCGGCGGCGAATAATGCCAGTAAGTTATGCGGTTTATGCGGGGCAATGGCGAGTGACCCCTTGGCAATACCTTTATTGTTGGGTCTTGGCCTGAAAGAGTTCAGTGTAAATCCGGCTTCATTGCTCCAGACTCGCAAGATCATTTCTGAAATCGATATAGCGGCCGCCGGGAAGCTGGCGCGCGAAGCTTTGCAGTGTAGCAGCGGCAAAGAGGTCGTTGGAACCATCAAAGAATATTTCAGTGAACTTTATGATGAATATGGAGATTAAGGGGGGGGACCGGGAAGGGATGGAAATGGATGAACGCTGTCTTACAATATTATCCATTTTGACTTCCTCCAACGGCGAAATCACCATATCGGAATTAAGTATACAGTTGGGTGTGTCGCCGAGAACCGTCCGTTACGATCTTGATAAAATAGACGATTTTCTGATGGCCCATACATTGCCTCCGCTGATCCGGAGCCGCGGGGGTATCCGTTTGCCATATGATGAGCGTCTGATAAACCGGTTTTGGGAATTAGTAAAATCAATCTCTTCCGTCAGCTATTTTCCCACCCAAAGGGGGAGAGTCCGGCAAATCCAATTGGAACTCCTTTTCACTGAGGGCTATGTAACGATGGAGCAGATGTGTAAAATGCTTGGAGTCAGCCGCTCCACCATCGTGAATGATTTAAAAGCGGTTTACCGGGACTTTGAGCAATCGGGCATCACGCTAAAGTCAAAGCCCAGATATGGGTTTCAATTAGAGTCGCATGAGCGGAAGTTAAGAGAAAAGGTTATTTCACTAATGCTGGAAATGCTTCCGGCGGATGCTTTTGTCGGCAGCATGGATGACACCCAAAACGACGGGAGCCGTGGTCTATCCAAAGTTCGCGGCCTGACGAAAGTTAGTTGCCTTGATTTTTTTAAAGAGATCAATTTTGAATTGATCTATAAAGTTGCCAAACGGATGGAGAAAAAACTGGAGGTGCTTTGGAGCGATAGAAGTTTCGCCAAAATCGCCTACACTATCGCCGTATGTTTTAAACGGAAAAAGACTTGTGACAGCATCGGCTTTTCTCCGGAACAACTGATGGAAATCGAGAACTCAGGGGATTATGGCGTTGTAAGTAATTCGTTAAGTTACCACGGATCAAAGTACGGGTTTACATTATCCAGAGAGGAGATCGCCTTAATCGTATTGGCGGTACTTTGCGCCGACACTTTAAACATCAGCTATTATAAAAAAGAAAACCAAATAAAGATGCAGGTCATTGCCGCCAAAGTTATTAAAGAGACCGGAAAGAGGTTGGGCCTTAACTTTACTTTTAGCGACACTCTCCCCAGCGTATTAAGCGAACATTTAAGTCACGCTTACTACAGAATAAGGTTTAAGGTACCATGCGATAGCGCAGTCTACGACCAAATCGGTTTCAGGCATAAAAAGATTGTTCGGGCCGTTAGGGAAAGTTTGGAGCAATTTGAAACGTTAACCGGTATCAGGGCTCCGGATGATGAAGTTGCAGGGATAGCGGCTGTATTTTGCGGGGAGTATTACAACATTACTGAAAACCGGCGGCGATATCGGATATTGGTTGTGACCGACGAAGGATTGGCCACATCAAGTTTTTTAACCGCCAAGCTGATGGGGGCGTTTCCGGAGATAGAAATTATGGCGGTATTGGCCAGACACCAGATAACGGCCAAAGTACTGTTTGAGAAGGCGGATTTTATTATTACAACTGTATCTCTAGATTTTTATGAAAACAAAACGATTGTTGTAAACCCGATGCTTACCGAGGAAAATATCAACGTTATTAAAGGATTCATGTCCAAAATTTCTCCGAAAAATCCAAGTTCCGGAAGTCATCACAAAGACGTGCTGGCAACGATGCTTTCCATTGCGGGTAGGGTATGCCCCAAGCCGGTATATGATGAACTCATTGCCCAACTGGTCGAGGAGATTGGTCCGATTGACAATCGATATTATCATCAAAGGTGTGGGATTATGTTAAAAGATGTTCTTACGGAAGACACCATCAGTCTCGGAGCTACGGTAAAGACCTGGGACGAGTCGGTTAGACTCAGTGGAGAATTGATGGTGAAGGCAGGCTGTGTTGAGCCGAGGTTTGTGGATGCAATGGTGGGATTTGTAGGCGCCTATGGGCCGTATGTTGTTATCGCTCCGGGAATTGCAATACCGCACGCGAGGCCGGAGGATGGGGTAAAGAAGATGTGTATGAGTCTGGTAACCCTTGTTACTCCGGTTGAATTCGGAAACGAGGACAATGACCCGGTGGATCTGGTGATTGGCTTAGCCGCCATTGATAATTCATCTCATTTGGATGCGCTTGCTGAATTAATTGAAATTTTAGGCGATGAGCGCAAGCGAAGCATCATCAGAAATGCGAAGAGGCCCGGGGAAATATTGGCTTTGTTTCGTTAGTAGGTTTACATTAGAGAAGATGAAAGAATTGGGGGGGTAATCATGAAGAGGTTTAAAATCGTTACCGTTTGCGGTTGTGGACTCGGAAGCAGCTTGTTAGCAAAAATGGCGATTGAAGAGATTGTTAACAAGGCGGGATACTCGGCTAGCATCGAAACTGCCGACGGCGGTTCGGCAAAAGGGTTCAAATGTGATTTTTTTGTTACTACCAAGGAATTCGCCTCCCGTCTCCAAGGAGTAGGCGTTCCCGTTGTGGTGGTTACAAATTTTGTAAATAAGGGGGAGATTAAAGAAAAATTACTGGCAATCATGGCCGAACTGAGCCAGAAGGAAGGTTAATCGTATTATTTCAATTGGGTTTATCACAATTCTACTCACGGTTTTCGAAGACATACAGAAATTTAAGGGGGTGCAGTTAGTGAAGATTATTGATTTTTTAATCAACCAGGTTTTCGTAGAAGCTTCGGTATTCCTCGGCCTCATCGCATTAATCGGTTTGCTGCTTCAGCGCCGCAAATTTGTTGATGTATTAGAGGGAACCATCAAGACGATTATCGGCATGATTATTCTCAATGCCGGTATCGGTGTCTTTTTGGGAGCGCTAATACCATTAACAAGCACTCTTAACAAGGTTTTCGGGGTTCAAGCCATTATGCCGGACTGTTTCGGCCCCTTCGGGGTAGTTATGAAGACCTTGGCGCAGCAGGTTTCTTTAACCTTCGTGCTGGCATTCATCGTACACATTATTCTGGTCCGAATCCTTCCCTGGAAAGGCATTAAGAATGTGTTTCTTACCGGTCACATCATGTTGTTCCAGTCCGCATGGTTTGTAATGGCGATTCAATATGGTTTAAAGCTTGAAGGGACCGCGTTGATTGCCGTATCCGCAGTTTTCACCGGCATTCTCTGGACGGTTCTGCCTGCCATGGCCAGACCGTTTACCAAGGATATGACCGGCGACGAATATACCTTGGGCCACCTTAATACTTTGGGTGTTATTATTCCCGCTTGGATCGGCAGTAAGATTAAAAAGACGAAGAAATGTGACGAACTTGAACTGCCGGGTTTCCTCTCCATCTTTAGCGATTATACCGTGCTGTTGGCCTTCCTGATGCCGATTATCTATATTGCGATGGGATTAGCGATTGGACAGACCACGATTGAAACGCTTTCGGGAGGCAAAAACTGGATTATATGGCTTGTCCTCTCCGGATTTTCGTTCGCGGCCGGTATTGCCATTGTGCTCTTTGGAGTCCGTATGTTCCTCGCCGCAATGCTTCCCGCTTTTAAGGGGATTTCCCAAAAGATACTTCCTGGAGCGGTTCCCGCTCTGGACGATCCGGTTTTCTATCCCTTTGCCCCGGTCGCCGCAATGATCGGCTTTATCGCCGACTTTGTGGTCTCGGTGCTCATCACCCTGGTGCTAATTTTAATAAAGGCTCCCATCATTATTATCCCCGGGCCGATCTTCTTCTTCTTTGACGGAGCCATCGCCGGTGTGTTCGGTGATAAAAAGGGCGGTTGGAAGGGTGCCGTTATCGGCGGCGCCATTATGGGACTCATCGTTCAGTTGGGTTCGATTCTGTTGGTCCAATTCCAGCCTGAACTTGCCGGAAGCGGTTTAATGTTCTCCGGTCCGGATATGGTTCTATTAGCCCCGTTGTTCGGGTTATTCAAGTTGATTGGCTCGATGTTCGGCTTGTAGAATTATACATTCAGCCATGTTCTGTTTGGGTGGGGCTGACTGGGAAGCGATCCTTTCAAGGTCAGCCCCCCCATTTTCCAATATCTTGTATGCGAATAATCGGAATCGTTCTCCATTTTGCTAATTAAAAGCCGGTTTTATTAACTGAATTCCTCCACTGAATGATATCAGGGCCGGCTTTTGAGATAGCCCTATTTCTAAAGGAGTGAGCTGATTTGTCCAGAAAAATTCCGACCCTCACAGGGCCAATCGATGCCGATAAACTTGGCGCCATATATATTCACGAGCATGTGCTTACGAATCCTCCAAAATCGCGAATGAGTATCGATCCCGATTACAAGTTGGACGATAGCGACAAGATAGTGGAGGAACTGATGCTTTTCCATTCATGCGGCGGCAATACCCTGGTTGATTGCACCGCGCTCGATTATGGCCGGGACACGGCCGCGATGCGGGAAGTGGCCAAGCGGGTACCGGTGAATATTTTAGCCCTGACGGGCTTTAACCGCGGCGACTACGAGGACTGGGTCGCCGGCGGAGCGGTAAGTCAATTTGCCGAAATGATGATTAAGGATATTGAAGACGGCATGGACGGGACGGACGCCAAAGCGGCCCTGATTAAGATCGGTACGTGTTATAATTATATCCTTCCAATTGAATATAAGATTATGGAAGCGGCTGGAATTGCTCATCAAAAAACAGGCACGCCAGTCATTACCCATACCACTTTGGGAACAATGGGAATCGAGCAGGTACGGTTGCTGGAAAAAGCGGGGGTGGACCCCAAAAATGTCGCCCTCAGCCATCTCGATCAAAATTTGGATTTTTATTATCTTAGCCAGATCGCCAAGGCTGGGGCTTATATTGAATTTGACGGCCCGTCAAAAGTAAAATACGCTCCCGATAGCGCCAGGGTAGAGATGTTAAAAAGATTGTGCGACGCCGGTTTTGAGGATAGAATTCTCATATCGGGGGATATGGGCCGTAGATCATATCTTACAGCATATGGTGGCGGTCCCGGATTTGGTTTCTTATTGGGTAAATTTGTACCACGACTGCTAGCGGAGGGTTTTACGCAGAAACTGGTGGATAAGTTCTTTAAAGTCAATCCCGCCAGGTACCTTGCCGCGGAATGAGGTGATGTTAAATGAAGCTGGTTAACGGGGATATTATCGCCATCGCGCGTGGTGTTAAAAGCGATAAAATTGCCGCTGTCGGCGAAGCCATATTAAGAGCGGGCCTAAAATATATGGAGGTTTCCCTCAGTGACGAAGGGGAGGGAATCGCCTGCCTCAAAGAGCTTAACCGGCAATTTGGTGATAACTTGCGCCTTGGGGCGGGAACTGTAGTCCGGCCCGACCAGGTCGACAGGGCTTTGGCGGCGGGCGCCAAATATATTATTACACCCGGCTGGGACAGAGAGTTGACGAAGATTATCATGGGGAAAAAAATTCCCATATTGCCGGGAGTTTTTACGCCATCGGAAATCATGCAGGCTTTGAATGAAGGCCTAACTCAACTCAAGCTTTTTCCCGCTGGAAATGTCAGTCCCAGCTTTGTCAAAAATATCAAAGGGCCGTTTCCTGCCGCGGAGTTCGTCGGAGTTGGCGGAATAAACAAGGAAAACATCAGGGATTATTATAAAGCTGGCTGTTTTTCCTTTGCGATTGGCTCTGATCTGATACCAAAGCTGGCGGATGAATCCGTTCTGTCACGGATTGAAAAAAGCGCCAAAGAGTATCTATCAATCATGAAGGAATTATCGGCCAATGAAGTATGATACCTATATATTTGATGTTGATGGAACATTGCTCGATACCTCGGAGGGAATTGGTAACGCATTAAACCAAATTTGCGAGAGGTTTGGACTTGCGAAAATATCGAAAGAGCAAGCAAAGAAATATGTTGGCCCGCCTTTAGCCCAAGTGATCTTGAATATGTACCCGCAAGCAACCAAAGAGCAAGTTGATACGGGGGTGGAGATTTATAGGGAGTATTTTTCACGGCGGGGTATGTATGAAGCCGAGCTTTATGACGGCATGCGCGCATTACTGGGATATCTTAAAAATCAGGGCGCCAGACTGGGCGTCGCTTCATTGAAATATCAGGAAGCCGTAGAACTGACCATCAACCACTTTAAACTGAACCGATATTTTGATGTGTCCGTTGGTGGCGATACTTACGGCAAACTTACCAAGCATGATGTGATTGAAAAATGCATCGCTAAACTAGGCGCTGTTGACCGCAACAGGATCGTGATGATCGGTGATAGCCCTTATGATGCCGAGGGAGCGGTTTTGAGCGGTATCGACTTTATCGCTGCAATCTTTGGTTTTGGTTTCACGGTAGGAAATGTGAAAGATTATAGCCCAGTACTATCAATATCGTCGCCAATGGATATTTTAAATGCGATTAATCGCAGTCTCCTGTGAATAAATAGATTGGAATTTGAACCCCGGGAAGTTTATATGGCGACGATGATAAATAACACCAGGCGATTTTCACGTTCCATAATCACGATCCGTGGCTATCAAGCAAGCTTTTGCAGGTTTTAATAGTTTCCGGAGTAAAGCGGTTGCTGCGCGATAAATGCGCAATGGCCGTTTTTTTATTTGACAGAACCTTTTTTATGTAAAAGGTGAGAACAACGCCAATTTAATGTTCTTGCAAAATAATTTTATCAATAAATAAGATTGAACGAAATGAAAAAGTATGGCAATATTGTTCTTATCTTAATCCTAATTCTGGTCCCGGACACGCATTCCCGGGGCACGATGATGTCATAACAAAGATAGCACGCGTCGTGGACTGGGGCCTTGAATGGATAACTGCTCAAGTAAGTGGTGAGGAGAACCGCAGGATTCAAAAAATCGGGTTTTTGGCGGGAAGAAGGTAGTGCTATGTTGGAGGGAATACTGAATTCTAATTACTTTGGTGGAATTGGAATATGGGGTTGCAAAAAGTAGTTTCCCGGAACGCAATAAATTGGCTTTAGTTCAGTTTCTCGCGCCTTTTGAAATTTTGCCATTTTCGGAAACCGCCGCCGCAGTTTACGGTAAAATCCGATCTGATTTAGAAAAGAATGTACAAATTATTGGCCCGTTAATGAACGGGAATTTCAACGTATTCCCGGATTAGCAATTGAAAACTGGGCCGTCCTTTAAATGTGTTCATTATACCATCTTTTACCAGAAAGGCTCCCGTTTATGATGGAAAAGGGGTTGACAATAGGAATTAAATGTAATATTCTACATATAGAAAGGTAAGATATTACTTAAATGGTTAAGAGATTTATTAATGGATAATAAAACGACAAAAGATGAAATTGATAACAAGTACTTTTTGTTTGGTTTATTAAATGCATTTACAAACCGTCTTCAAACAGTGGGAGATACGTTCTTTGAAGAGATAAGTTGGAAACAATGGTTTGTATTGATTGGTATAAGCTTATACAAAAAACCGCCAACAATTAATGAGGTAGCTGAAGTGATAGGAAGCTCACATCAGAATATAAAACAGATACTTTTGAAGCTTGAGAAGATAGGATTTGTTGAGTTATATACTGATGAACTAGACCGTAGGAAGTTACGGATTAGGATGACAGATAGAAAAATGGAATTCGATAAGAAGTATAACAGAGAAAGGATTGAATTTATAGAAGCGTTATATAAAGGATTAAACGATAATGACATTATTGTTACAATGAAAACATTATCAACAATGGAACAAAATTTACTGAATATTGAGAGGTAGCGATATGAATAAGATAGTTGTATATAAGAGTCAATCGGGATTTACGAAAATGTATGGTGAATTGATTGCAGAGAAGCTTATGTGTGATGCGGTTTCCATGAAAGAGATGAAGATAAAGAAACTTAAAGATTACGATGTGATTATATTTGGCGGGGGAGTTCATGCGGGTTCTATCAATGGACTGAAAAACGTAAAAAAGATTGTTGGTAAACTCGTGAATAAGAAACTGGTCGTGTTTTGTACAGGTGCAACACCAGCAGAAGAAATAAAGAGTATTGAAGAAATAAAAAATAGAAACTTTAGTAAATCTGAACTAAGTGATATACCGTTTTTCTATCTACAGAGTGGCTTGAATTACAACAAAATGAATGTTAGCGGAAAAATGATGATGAAATTGCTTTTAAAAATGCTTGAAAATAAAGCAGATAAAACGGAGCAGGATATAGCTATGGCTAATATGATTAAAGAGTCTTATGACATTTCTGACAAGAAATATATTGATTCGCTTGTTACCTGTGTGAAGGAAATGGATAACGAGTAAATCATTACAATTTTATCTGAATATGGAACTGTTGGACTTAGAAAATAGTATTATCGGTAAGGATAAAAGACAACTAAAAGGCGAAAAAGATAGTTGGTAGACATGGATAAAGTTAGATGCGTCTTTGGACTGCCAAGTTAATAATAACAAGGGTTTTGAGAATCCTTGTTTTTTATTTTCCCTCCAAAAATGAACAGGATGGTGACCCGGAATGGACTGATTCTTAAGACAACATCCGGATCTCTGGCTTCAGCGGTGAAGGTGACAGTGTAAGGTGAACCTGCGACGAATGAATAGGACGGAATAATTGTAACCAGCACCTTGATTTATATCGTCAATATAATTCCTTGAATGAAATTGACGAAAAAACGAAAACGCAGATTCAGGAGAAATATTTCCGGCGTAGTTTTGAAAGTGTATATGAAGAAGTCAAGTTGATTTTCAAGTCCATTGTGGACCTGCTTTAGGTGCATTTAATCAATGGGTAAAAGGAACTGATCTTGAAAATTGGCAAAATCGACACGTTGATGAGATAGGGTTAAAGATTTTAAATGAAACAGCTGATTTCTTAAACAACTGTTTTCAAGAAAAATTTTTAAATGTAAATTAATACCAAATAATTAAAGGAGAGATTAATATGTCAAAAAAAGAAATTTTTAAGTTACTTAAAGATGTTGTTGTAGAAATTATACCTGATATCAACCCGGAACAGATTAAAATTGAAGAAAGCCTCAAGGATCTTGGAGCCAATTCGGTGGATCGAATGGATATCGTTATTCGGGCAATGGAGGTTCTTGATATTAAAATCCCACTGGTTGAATTTGGAGAAGTAAACAATATCCAGGGTTTAGTAGATCTTTTATACACGAAGAAAGTATCTTGATTTCGAAAATAGTTACAAGAGATTCATGAACAACGTGTCTTTATACCGGGATGGGTGTAATTAATTCTATTGCCTATTCAATTACCGATTTTGAAAATACTTTACGAGAAGACAGCGGGGAATAGGGTTCTTGTAAAAACAAATCGGGTATTAAAAAGTGGAATAGAGTTAAATGTTGCAGGTGGAAGAAATATAATGAACCCATAAACTATAATAGACACAGGAATACCGAATTTGAGCTTTGTTATAATTATTTAAATTGTATAACATGCGCCTTGACAAGCGAGGGCATTGTATACTAGTATATTAGCATTAAAAGATAAGAATAATTACCAGGAGAAAAGTTGAAAATGAATATAATAACAAAATTGATTGGAGGGATAGTAAATATAGGTATATTTGAAACGGCAGCATTTTTTTAGGGTAAAGAAATCAATGAAGAAAAATTCTTTGCCATGGATCAGATTAATGAAATACAGGTGGTTACACTGAGCCTATACATATTTACTGGGAAACGAAACTTGAAAATTTAAATGCCAATAAAGTTTCCATAGAAATCCAGGAAGTATAAAGATATTGAAAAATTAATTGGCAGGTATTAATTGTTTAAAATAATCAAAATATTAAAGCGAAGGTAAGTGCGATGAAAACATATGTTTTTCCTGGTCAAGGTTCACAACAAAAGGGTATGGGAGCAAACCTTTTTGAAGAGTTTAAAGACAAAGTTGTTGAAGCCGATACAATTTTAGGATATTCAATACAGGAACTTTGCTTAACAAATTCAAATGACAATTTAAATCAAACTCAATATACACAACCTGCTTTATATATAGTGAATGCGTTAAGTTATCTGAAAAAAATCAAAGAAACCGGCGCGAAACCGGATTTCGTCGCCGGTCATAGCTTGGGAGAATACGATGCCTTATTTGCGGCAGGAGCCTTTGATTTTGCCACAGGGTTAAAATTGGTTCAAAAGAGAGGGCAGTTAATGAGCCGTGCCACCGGTGGGGGGATGGCAGCAGTAATTGGGTTGAAGGAAGAACAAATCGCGGACGCTTTAAAGCGCAATAATTTGCAGACCATCGAAATGGCAAATTATAATTCCCTGACCCAAATTGTAATTTCTGGCCCGAAACAGGATATTGAAGCTGCAAAACCAATTTTTGAGGGATCGGAAGGCGCCCAAATGTATGTCGTCTTAAAAACAAGCGGAGCTTTTCATTCACGTTATATGGAAGAAGCGAAAAAAGAATTTGAGGTTTTCTTAAATGCATTCCAATTCTCTGAATTAACGATACCGGTAATCTCTAATGTTCATGCCAGACCATATAAGCAATCAGATATAAAACAGAATCTTATTGAACAGATTACTCATCCCGTAAAATGGACCGAAAGTATAAGATATTTAATGGGGCGTGGGGAAATGGAGTATGAAGAGATTGGAGTAGGAAATGTTTTAACCAGATTAATTAAACGAATCACAATGGAATCCGAGCCATTGGTCATTTAATATTTAATAATGGACTCCTGCCTCCGTCACGGATACTCAGGGCCATTTCGTGCTGCATCCCAGTTTGCTGGATGTGTCCACGCAGGCATCCATCGGTTTTATCATCGGCGCAGGTGATCCGGACGGCCAAGTTGCTCTCAAGCCGGCCC
>JAEZJQ010000107.1 GCA_023436305.1 Bacillota bacterium | reverse complement strand
AATCAAACATAAACATCAACACTGTTTCCCAAATAGGGATGACTTGCTGTGGCGGTTGTACCCGCCATTCCTTGCAGTAAAGCTTGAACATTTTGAGCTTGGCTGTCCATGGCATTCCGTAATAATTGAGTTTGCATCGCCGATTGCACCTGAACCTGTTGAAAAGCAGTCGATACCTTGGCGATACTCAGTAATCCAGCATCCATTGACACACCTCTTTCAAGAAGATTACCCGGTTTTTAGTTTCTCCATATTAATATCGGTAAAAACCAAAAAAGGTTTACACTTTTTTAGAAATATTAATATGCTCTGGGTTACGAATCCGGCCGTTCATCATTTCCAACTCTGGCAGTGGCGGTAATTTTTATGCCACCCCTTGGTTTTTGGGTGACCGTAACCGTGCACCAGTGAGGCCGGCAGGCTTGATAAACATCTTGAGCGATACTACCCGCCAGAGCTTCACAAAAGACCCCTTCGTTTCGATAACTCCAAAGATACAATTTCAAACTTTTGCTCTCAATACAATATTGATCAGGAGCAAACTCAATGATTACGGTTTCCCAATCGGGTTGGCCGGTAACCGGGCACAAACTGGTTACTTCATCACTCTCCAATGTGACTTTCTTGATTCCGGGCGGAGTGGGAAATACATCCAAACACCGTTCCGGTTCCCGTATGGTTTTTCCAAGGAACTTAAAATTTGATTTATTCATTCTGTACCCCCAAACGGAAAGGATTATAATTGGCCCGGTTATCAAAGGCATCCATGTTTTCATGGCGCTTAACCCACCCCACCAAAAGATACGTCACAGGAGTTGCCATGATCTCATAACCCACTTTCCACAGATATTGGAAAACCATTAACTTTCCCAGCTCCGGCAAAGGGAGAGAGCCAAAAAATGCGATAGTGATAAATAAAATAGTATCAATCCCTTCTCCCACAATGGTTGAACCAATCGTCCGCATCCAAAGCTTTTTCCCATGAGTGATAACTTTTAGTTTGGATAGGATGAAAGAATTTGTGAACTCACCCGCGGAATATGCAATTAATGAAGCTGCCATCAACCGGGGGGTAGCTCCCAGGACAATGCGATAAGCGGTCTGGTTCTTCCAAAAATCGGGATACGGCAAGAGAATCGTTAGCATAAATATTCCCACCATCAATAAATTGGCGATAAACCCCGTCCAAATAACCAGCCGGGTTCTTTCATAACCGTAAACTTCAGTGAATATGTCACCAAAAATATAAGTGATGGGAAAGATGATGATGGCGGCCGGGAGAATATTACCGAAAACCTGAATAATCTTCCCAGCGGTAATGTTGGCAATCAACAGGCAGGTTATAAAAATACCGGTAAAGAGAAGAAATAATGGGGAAATTACGAATTTACGTTGGTCAATCAATTCAATTACCTCCAGTTTTTTTTAGGCGGGTTGGCTGTGACCGCCATATTGTTATCAAACTATTTTTTAACGATATCTCCTCCTTTGTGGAAGTTACGGATATAATGATGAAGCTACGCTACAATATGATAATATTATATCCAAATCGCCACAATTTACAATATGCGCATCAACCCCAAAACCAAAAATTAAAATCCCTATGCCGTTGCTTATTGATGCAATCCGGACACAGGGATTTTTAACGAAAGTTATAATTTTAATTAAAGACTAATTCTGGGAATGTTGTTCTTTTGTTTTTCGTTGTAAACGATCCGCGAGGCGGTCAAACATTTCTTCCGCCAACCGGAGAACTTGTTCCAATCCTGCCACATTGTTCCCATTCTCTACCGTTCCATCCATCCATGTGAGTCTCGCCATATCCAATCTTCCTCCTTGATGCGCGTGAGCGCTTGCACTTTGGGTCCTTAATATTTATTTCGGTTCAATCCGAAAAATTCTAAAGAAGGATCTTTGGTTATTGTATATTGAGTATTGGCGGTACTCTCACCCAGGGTTCCCGCTTCTAATTGTTTATTTTTCAATAAAAAAAAATGGGCCGTACCCGGAGATACGAACCAATAAAGAAGTTAAAAAAACATTTTCCAGGATAAACTCAAGCGAGAATTCCAACCATCTGAAAATACGGTGCCCTCCCTGATCCATTTTGCGCAACTGCCTGTAATATACAAAGTGGAATCATGCCACAACTTCATATATACGGTTGCCTCCAAACCAATGTTCGTCAAAAAAGGAGGACTTGTATCTCCATCCTCACTCTTCCGGTAATAAAGCGCAACTTTACTCCGGGCCAAATCGGGATGAAGCTGCCTGTCCAAAGTCATCCGGATATCGATAGACGATGAATTAATTCCGTTCAACATATATTGTTGAGTCCACTGGGCCGACGGGGTAAGATTGTAGATTCCAACAGGTTTTGTCCAGGCGCTAAAAAGCTGAATTTGGTCGAATGAATCACTTAATGTGGGCTCACGGGTTTCTCCGAAGGAAAGTGAAGCATCCAAGGCGGATTCCACGATTTTCTTTTTCAAACTTAACAAAATCCGGTTACTTCGTTGCTCATTAATCCCCGATGAGTTCTCGGGGCCATATTGGAAATCCCCTTGATAATTGGAGCTAAAACTAAAACCGGGGTTTGGGTTACCATTATACCCGATATTGATATTGTTGCGAGTGGTAAAATCTTGTTCGGGGTTATCCACGGCAATGGAAGCATCCACATTAAGGCTCCGCTTATTATCGATGGTGGTAACGCTGCGAACCGTATATCGTTGCCTTCCTCCTCCTGTTAAAATCAATGATGAAGAGGAACCTGGCTCCGGATAATCCGGTTCCAGCATAAAGTAATCGAAACCTAAAACGGTGGAAGCAAGCGATGTATCGAAGTGGAGCGCCATGCCGTTTCCGGACCGGCTATCAGCCCGCGAGTAGCCGTGAATGAGTTCGTATCTGCATAAAAGGGACCCGCCAAGCAGCATATTGCCTTTAATACCGCCGTAATTATCACCGGTGGCGTCATCGATTTTTACATAAAATCCTCCTAATTCCCAGCCTGACGCCGAACGCCATTCCCCACTGAAACCGGTGATATCATAAACGTTCATTCCCACTCCATACGAACTCCCCGTTTGACCAAAAAAAGCAGACCAGCTATATTGTCCGGCCGGCAGATCAACTGTATCACCGGCCACGCCGCCTTTTACTTCCAAACCAACTTGAAGCAATTCCGAACTTATGGAAGCAGTGGCATATCCCATTACCAGGGCGAATTTTTCCCGGTAAAAACCCAGTGAATATTTATCGAAATAAAAATTATAACCGTCATAACTGAAAGCCGGGGTAATATCCGGATAATCCGTGACCCGGCCCAGTAAATTCAGTTGAATACCGATATCCCGGTATTGTCCCTGAGCGGTCAGATCCCATGAATCAGCGTTTTTATAAATGGGGGTTACGTCCAATTGATAAGTATTACTGCCGCTGATCCGGAACTCGCCTTGGCCCGCTCCTTTTACTTCAAAGCTCCAGTGAAGTTCGGCCAGATTCCCGGCCAGGTCGCGAACGCTGAAATTGACCCTGTGAACGCCCCGGGTTAATGATGAGGAAGGCCGGTAAGTTATTTTACGAGGGCTGTTTATGGCTTGTCCGGTTACATCGATTCGTTCAATAAGGGATCGTCCGGTCATATCACGCCGGTCCAATACCAGCCGAATTGTTTTTTCATCGATATCGGAACCATTGTCGACGAAGGAGACTTCAATCTTGGGAGTGCCTGTATCAATCACGCTATCCTGAAGCGGGGAAATAACAGTGATTTGGGGCGGGATGAGATCCGAGGCATACTTTGACGCATCCGCGCCCCATGTCGGAACCGGGTGGATGATAAATGAGGCAATGAGCCAAATGGTAAAATGGATTAAACCGAATATACCCCACCGAAGCTTTGTTATGAACCGATCCAAATTTTACCGAGTCCTTTATGAGTTTTTATTCTATAAATAGAATATCTTAAAAACAATGATTTAAAAAGTATTTCATAAAAATTCAGCCACAAAAAGTGACTTTTTCGTGGCCAAATTATTTACTCTTAAATATTCAATCAAGTTTACTTAAAACGCGTCCCAAACGTCGTAAACCCTAACCCGCTTCTTTTTTCAGTAC
>JAEZJQ010000095.1 GCA_023436305.1 Bacillota bacterium | reverse complement strand
TGCCTGGTGACAACGTAAAGATGACCATCGAATTAATTACCCCGATTGCGATGGAAGAAAAACTCCGTTTTGCTATCCGTGAAGGCGGACGTACTGTTGGTTCCGGCGTTGTGACCAAAATTTTGGAGTAAATTAATTTTTGTTGAATTATGATTGATGAGTTTTGAAAAAGTTTGCGACAAGGATAGGCATATTATTTGATAAATCACCCTGTGGAGATTAAGAAATAATTGCTTGCAGATAAATAATGTCTAGGCCTTTGCGAAAAGAGGAGGGAAAAAATATATGGCCACTCAGAAGATCAGAATCCGTCTTAAAGCGTTTGATCATAAATTACTTGACCAATCGGCGGAGAAGATTGTCGAGACGGCGAAAAGGACTGGAGCTTATGTTTCCGGACCAATTCCACTTCCGACTGAAAAGAATATCTATACCATTCTTCGATCAGTCCATATTGACAAGGACTCACGGGAACAATTTGAAATGAGGACTCATAAACGGTTAATCGATATTTTAGATCCCAGTTCCAAAACAGTGGATGCTTTAATGCGACTGGATCTCCCGGCTGGGGTAGACATTGAGATTAAATTATAAAACGGATATACCGATTTGGTTATGATATGAAATTATTTACATTCGACTGATTCGGTAGTTCCGTTTGGAGGTGGGGCAAGAAATGGCCAAAGGTATTTTAGGTAAAAAAGTAGGTATGACTCAAGTGTTTCGTTCTGATGGCCGGGCGGTTCCGGTAACCGTTGTTGAGGCCGGCCCCTGTGTTGTAGTTCAAAAAAAGACAACCGCCACTGATGGTTATGAGGCGATTCAGTTAGGATTTGGTGAACAGAAAGAACGCTTGGTTACGAAACCGATGAAAGGACATTTCCGAAAAGCAGGAAACGGAAAAAACTTTAAATTCGTGAAAGAAATTAGACTGGATATCGGTAATGATTATGATCTGGGTCAAGAGCTTAAAGCCGATGTATTCAGTGAAGGTGAATATGTTGATGTTACCGGTACTTCCAAAGGGAAAGGTTTTGCCGGAGTAATCAAACGGTGGAATTTTAACCGGGCGCCTATGGCCCATGGTTCCATGTATCACCGCCGCACCGGATCGTTGGGTGCAACCGATCCAGCCCGGGTATTTAAAGGTAGAAGACTTCCCGGAAGATTGGGTGGTGTCCAAACCACGATTCAAGGCTTGGAAGTCGTTAAAGTAGATCCGAACCGCAATATAATACTCATTAAAGGCGCGGTACCGGGAGCCAATGGTTCTTATGTCGTAGTGAAAGAAACCGTAAAAAACGCAAAAAAACAATAATAATGAATTCAAAATAAAGGAGGCGATAAGATGCCGACCGTACCTGTCTATAATGTTCAAGGGTCCAAAGTTGATGAAATCAGTTTAAACGACAATATTTTTGCCGTTAAAGTCAATAAGCCTTTATTGCATGAAGCTGTTACCATGCAGTTGGCTTCGTTACGGTTAGGGACATCAGCCGCCAAAAATCGTGCCGTGGTGCGCGGCGGTGGAAAGAAACCTTATCGGCAAAAAGGAACCGGTCAAGCGCGACATGGTAGCAGACGTTCACCGATTTGGAAGGGTGGCGGTGTGGTATTTGGCCCAACCCCGCGGAGTTATGACTATAATCTTCCCAAAAAAGTACGGCGTCAAGCATTAAAATCAGCGTTATCCGCTAAGCTTGAATCCGGTGAAATTATTGTGGTAGATTTTATCAAATTCGCTGAGCCGAAAACCAAGGAAATGGTGGAAATCCTTAGTAACTTAAAAGTCGATAAAGCTTTAATCGTCACTGAAGTTTCGGATATTAACGTTTTCAAGTCAGCGCGCAATATTCCGGGAGTAGCAGCAATGGTTACTGATGGATTGAATGTTTACGATATTTTGTCCCATGATCACCTGATTATTACCAAAGAGGCTGTGGGCAAAGTAGAGGAGGCTCTGGCGTAATGGAAGCAAGAAATTTAATTAAACGCCCGATAATCACTGAGAAAACTACCCGGCTAATGGAACAAAACAAATATTGTTTCATGGTGGATCCACGCGCTAATAAAACCCAAATTAAATACGCTGTGGAAGAAATATTTAAAGTGAAAGTGAAATCGGTAAACACATTGAACTTACTTGGAAAGATAAAGAAAATGGGCCGTTATGAAGGCCGCCGTTCCAGTTGGAAAAGAGCGATTGTGACATTAGAAAAAGGCAACCGGATTGAATTTTTTGAAGGTGTTTAATTCTAAATAATTAGCAATCGGATAGAAACATCGTACTATTTAATTTAAATAATTAATCAATAAGACTTATGGATAGGAGGTAAGGAAATGCCGGTAAGAAAATACCAGCCAACCTCACCTGGTCGCAGATTTATGACAGTCTCCGACTTTACGGAGATTACCAAAACTCAACCGGAAAAATCGTTGCTGGAACCTTTAAAAAAATCGGGTGGCCGCAATTCATCCGGAAGGTTAACGGTACGCCACCGGGGTGGTGGGCATAAACGGATGTATCGGATCATCGATTTTAAGCGGGATAAATATGATGTTCCAGCGAAAGTATACGCTATCGAATACGATCCGAATCGCTCGGCGCGAATTGCATTATTGCATTACGCTGATGGAGAAAAACGCTACATTTTGGCTCCCATTGGATTGAATGTTGGTGATACGGTTGTTTCCGGGCCCAAATCGGATATTAAACCCGGCAATGCATTGCCGCTCGCGAATATTCCAGTCGGTACAATTATTCATAACATTGAACTTAAAAGAAACGGTGGCGGCCAATTAGTGCGAACCGCCGGAGCTAGCGCGCAATTAATGGCTAAAGAGGGCGAATACGCAAACGTACGGCTTCCGTCCGGAGAAATGCGCTTAATCCGAATTGACTGTATGGCTACCATTGGCCAGGTGGGCAATGAAGAGTATGAAAATATTTCTATCGGGAAGGCCGGCCGTTCACGCTGGTTAGGAATTAAACCCGCCAATCGTGGTGTAGTTATGAATCCCATCGATCACCCGCATGGTGGTGGTGAGGGCCGTTCACCGATTGGCCGGGCTCCGGTAACACCTTGGGGGAAACCTGCTTTAGGGCATCGAACCCGGAAACATAAGGCCTCGGATCGTCTAATTGTGAAACGGCGTTCGTAGAGACCTGCATCATTTCTGGCGCGTCCATAGGATGCGCATGGGAGGAGTAAATTATGTCACGATCTTTGAAAAAGGGACCTTTTGTACAAGCAAGTCTTCTCAAAAAAGTTGAAGAAATGAATGCCAAGGGTGAAAAACGAGTCATTAAGACCTGGGCACGAAGTTCAACAATTTTTCCGGAAATGGTTGGCCATACTTTGGCAATTCATGATGGTCGGAAGCATGTGCCAATTTATATCACCGAAGATATGGTTGGACATAAACTGGGTGAATTTGCTCCTACACGTACCTTCCGGGGCCATGGCTCGCATACGGAGAAGACTACAGCGGCAAAAGGTTAATAGTAATTGTTTGCAAGGAATCATTTCTTTCGTATCATAAGTTTTAATTAAAGGATACGTTAGAATACCAAGCATGGATATTGCAAGGGGGGAATTGTTTTGGAGGCGAAAGCGGTAGCAAAGTTTGTACGTATCGCACCCCGAAAAGCCCGTTTGGTGATTGATCAAATTAGGGGAAAACGGGTTAATGACGCACAAACCATTTTACGATTTATACCGAGATTTACAGCGGAAATAATTGAAAAAGTTTTAAATTCCGCCGTTGCGAATGCTGAAAATAACCACAAATTAAATCGGGAACGGTTAATTGTTTCAGAAGCTTATGTTGATCAAGGTCCAACCATGAAACGGTTTATGCCGCGGGCACAGGGCCGGGCTTCAATGATTCATAAGCGTACCAGCCATATTACGATTGTTGTGGCAGAAAAGGAGGGCTAATTATGGGTCAGAAAGTCAATCCAATCGGATTTCGAATCGGAGTCATCAAGGATTGGGACGGCCGTTGGTTTGCTCGTAAAAAAGATTACGCCGATTTAATCCTGGAAGATCAAAAAATCCGTAAATTTATAAAAAAGCGTCTTTTCGCTTCGGGTATCGCTAAAATTGAAATTGAAAGAGCTGCGAACCGGGTTAAGGTTACCATTCATACGGCGCGACCGGGAATGGTCATCGGTCGGCAGGGAACTGAGGTCGAAGTAATCCGGAAAGAGATCGAAAAATTCTCCGGTAAACAGGTTCAGTTAAATATTGCTGAAGTTAAATCTCCTGAATTAAATGCCCAATTGGTGTCGGAAAATATTGCTTTTCAACTTGAGCGAAGAACTTCTTTCCGGCGCGCCATGAAACAAGCGATCGGCAGATCGATGAAATTTGGGGCGTTGGGAGTGAAAGTCTCTTGTAGCGGCCGGCTTATGGGAGCGGAAATTGCTAGAACCGAAGGTTATAGCGAGGGTAAAGTGCCACTTCACACCTTAAGAGCGGACATCGATTATGGTTTTGCCGAAGCCAACACCACTTACGGGAAAATTGGCGTAAAGGTGTGGATTTATAAAGGTGAAGTCCTCCAAACCAAAAAGAAGTTAGTTAAAGCTGAGGGGGGCGTGTAAGATGTTAGTTCCAAAGCGAGTGAAACACCGTAAAGTCCAGCGCGGGCGAATGAGAGGGAAAGCAATCAAAGGTTCCCAACTTAATTTAGGCGATTATGGTCTGAAAGCGGTTGAACCGGGTTGGATTACCAATGTTCAGATTGAAGCCGCGCGTATTGCCTTAACCCGTCATATTAAACGGGGTGGTAAAGTATGGGTAAAAATTTTCCCAGACAAACCGGTTACAGCTAAACCCGCTGAGACCCGTATGGGAAGCGGAAAGGGTTCACCAGAACATTGGGTGGCTGTAGTTAAACCAGGTCGAATTATTTTTGAAGTTACCGGAGTGGAAGAGGAATTAGCCCATGAGGCTATTCTTCTAGCTGCACATAAACTTCCGATCAAGTGCAAGTATATAAAACGAGAGGAAGCGGGTGGTGAAGCAAATGAAAGCTAAGGAAATTAGAGATATGACAGATGATGAATTAAAACTTAAACTAAATAGTCTTAAAGAAGAGTTATTTAACCTTCGTTTTCAAGTTGCTACGGGTCAGTTGGATAATCCGATGCGCATTAAGGATGTGCGCCGCAGTATCGCCCGAATTTTAACAATCTTACGTGAACGGGAATTGGGAATTAGGGCGGTTTAACTGGTTTACCGGCAAACATTGAACAATGCATATCAGGTTTCGCCCATAGACGCGGAACGAAATGGGAGGTATATTAATGGATGATCGTTCACTTAGAAAAACTCGAATCGGACTGGTAGTCAGCGATAAAATGGATAAAACGGTCGTGGTTGCCGTGGAACGTTTGGTAAAAAATCCACTGTATGGCCGAATTATTAAAATGACCACCAAACTCAAAGCACACGATGAAACCAATGAATGTCATGTGGGCGATAAAGTGAAAGTCATGGAAACCAGGCCTATCAGTCGAGATAAAAGATGGCGAGTAATTAATATCATTGAAAAAGCAAAATAATTAGCGTTCACGTGATCATCGATAGCCAGCCCGGAAGTTTTGTTCTAAGGTTCCGGGATGGATACTAGTTTCATGAAAGGAGGAATCGACCGTGATTCAGGCACAAACTTTTTTAAATGTGGCTGACAATTCTGGTGCTAAACAAGTTATGTGTATTAAAGTATTAGGCGGCTCTAAAAAGCGTTATGCCCGAGTTGGAGACCTAATTATAGCGGTCGTTAAGGATGCACTACCCCCCTCAGCTGCGAAGAAAGGGGCTGCCGGAGGCAGTGTGAAAAAAGGGGATGTAGTCAAAGCGGTTGTGGTTCGCACGACCAAAGAAACCCAACGCCCGGATGGCTCATATATCCGGTTTGATGATAATGCCGCGGTTATTCTTAATGATCAAATGAATCCGAGAGGAACTCGTATTTTTGGACCGGTAGCTAGGGAACTTCGTGATAAAAACTTTATGAAAATAGTATCTTTGGCTCCTGAAGTTCTATAAAGCGGGTTGATAGAGGAGGAGACATAATGGGAGCTCATACGAAGCTGAAAAAAGGCGATGAGGTTTGTGTGATATCCGGTAAGGATAAAGACCGTCGCGGTAAGATTCAAAAGGTATTTCCCAATGAAAATTCAATAATAATTGAAGGTTTAAATTTGGCGAAAAAACATGCAAAGCCGACAAAAGCCAGTCCACAAGGTGGAGTTATCGATAAAGCCTTACCATTAAATACTGGTAAAGTTATGTTGGTATGTTCCGGTTGTAATCAACCGACAAGATTCCGCAGAAATAGGGCTGTTGATGGTACTTTAGTACGGGTTTGCCAACATTGTGGAAGGACCTTGGATTGATAATGGAGGGAGGTGCGACCATTGTCGCGGCTTAAGGAAAAATATATTCGTGAAGTTGTGCCGGGCTTAAAGAGCCGGTTTGGATATTCCAATGTGATGGAAATCCCCGATATTAAGAAAGTAGTCATTAATATGGGTGTAGGCGATGCAACCAGTGATGCTAAAGCGATTGATGCCGCTGTTACCGATCTAACTGCAATAGCTGGGCAAAAGCCGATTATCACCAAAGCAAAGCATTCAATTTCAGCTTTTAAACTTCGAGCCGGTGTTGCCATTGGATGTAAAGTTACACTCCGGGGCGAACGTATGTATCATTTCCTCGATAAATTATTTAATTTGGCTTTACCAAGAATCCGCGATTTCAGAGGGGTATCATCCAAGGCTTTTGACGGACGAGGTAATTATACTTTAGGCATTCAAGACCAACTGATATTCCCGGAAATTGTTTACGATAAGGTTGTGAAAGTTCGAGGAATGGATATTGTTTTCGTAACATCTGCAAAAACGGATGAAGAAGCTTTCGAATTATTAAAATTACTGGGAATGCCTTTTCGGGCTTAAAAGATTACCAATTGCCTTTCAATAAGGTATAATTTAAATTGGTACTTAAAACTAGGTTATCATGTTAAATCCGGTGGATTTAATATGACGGCTTGGTATAAGGAGGGTGAAATATGGCTAAAACTTCAATGATTATTCGATCAAAGCGGACTCCAAAGTTCTCAGTACGTCGCCATAATCGCTGTAATTTATGCGGTCGCCCGCATAGTTATATGCGGAAGTTTGGGATTTGCCGTATCTGTTTCCGGAACTTAGCCCATCGGGGTGAATTACCCGGTGTTACTAAGTCTAGCTGGTAAAGGATTTTAAATATTCGTTAAATATTCGTTTGATTAAAATGTCTCCGTTTCAAAGGGAAGGGGGTTAATTTAAATGGTCATGACAGATCCAATTGCCGACATGCTTACCAGAATTAGGAACGCGACTATTGTTCGAGATAAAGTGGTAGAAATTCCATCTTCAAAAATAAAAATTGAATTGGCCAAGATTTTAAAAGAAGAAGGATATATTCAGGATTGTGAATTTATCGAAGCTGGGAAACAAGGAACGATTCGCGTATATTTAAAATATAACGGCAAAGAAAACGTGATCACCGGTTTAAAAAGGATTAGCAAACCAGGGCTGAGAATTTACGCTCAAAAGGAAGAAATCCCAAAAGTTTTGGGCGGATTAGGTATCGCGGTTATTTCGACTTCTCAAGGGATTATGACTGACCGCAAGGCGCGCCAAGCAGGAATTGGTGGCGAAGTACTCTGTTACGTATGGTAAATTCAATGAACAATGAACAAAGATCAGTTGCGCGCTAATTATTTACTGATGACGGCAATTGATAATCAGTAATTGATGAAAAGATTGGGGGTGTATTTTATGTCGAGGATTGGGTTAAAACCTATCGTAATACCCCAAGGGGTTCAAGTGGAGATTAAGGATAATGTGGTCAAAGTGAAAGGGCCAAAAGGTGAATTGATTCAAGATATGCATCCGGAAATGAAAATAGTGATGGATAATTCCATATTGAAAGTAGAACGTCCTTCGGATGAAAAAAAGCATCGTTCTTTACATGGTTTAACCAGAACCCTGCTATCCAATATGGTGGATGGGGTCACCAAAGGTTTTTCGAAAACATTGGAAATTAACGGGGTCGGTTACCGTGCGGTCAAACAAGGATCAAATATACAATTAACCATCGGGTTCTCTCATCCGGTGGAAATAAAACCATTAGAGGGTATCGAATTTGATGTTCCAGCTCCAAATCGAATTATTGTAAATGGTATCGATAAACAAGTTGTCGGTCAAATAGCCGCTCAAATCCGGGCTATCCGGGAACCCGAACCCTATAAAGGAAAGGGTATTAAATATAGTACGGAAGTTATTCGCCGGAAAGCCGGTAAGGCGGGTAAGGCAGCTAAAAAATAAGTTTTAAGCGGATGAAGCGTTAAGCGCTTTAAGCGCAAAACGATGAAAGGAGTGACCGGTTATGTATCATAGGCCTAAACGGCGTGAAGCTTCATTACGCCGACATGCGCGTCTTCGCAAAAAAGTTTCTGGAACACCTGAACGTCCCAGATTAAGTGTATACCGTAGCTTACATCATATTTACGCTCAATTGATTGATGATACAAAAGGATTGACTCTCGTTGCCGCATCAACGGTTGAACCCGCGCTTCGCGAAAAGTTGAAGGCGAGTACCGGCGGAAATATTGAGGCGGCTAAAGTGGTGGGTAATGCCATCGCTAAAAAAGCAGTTGAAAAAGGTATTACGAAGGTTGTATTTGACCGGGGCGGCCAAATATATCATGGTCGAGTAGAGGCTTTGGCTGCTGCCGCTAGAGAAGGTGGCTTAGAATTTTAGGTTTGCAAGGGGGAGTTAGTATGAAACGCATGAATCCTAACGAAATGGAATTGGCTGAGAAAGTCGTCCATATAAACCGGGTCGCGAAAGTTGTTAAAGGTGGACGGCGGTTCAGTTTTAGCGCTTTAGTTGTAGTCGGAGATGGTAAGGGTCATGTTGGAATGGGTTTGGGTAAAGCCGCCGAGGTTCCCGAGGCGATTCGTAAAGGCGTGGAAGATGCCAAAAAGAATCTTATTGAGATTCCACTCAGTGGAACTACCATTCCGCATATAATTGAAGGAAATTATGGCGCTGGTAAAGTGCTTTTAAAACCAGCCTCTCCTGGTACTGGTGTAATTGCTGGTGGGCCGGTTCGCGCAGTTTTAGAAAGCGCTGGTATTCGTGATATTCTAACGAAATCGATTGGTTCATCCAATGCGTTAAATATGGTCAATGCCACCATGACCGGTCTAAAGAATTTAAAAAAGCCGGCGCAAGTTGCTGAACAACGCGGCAAAACTATGGATGAAATCTTTGGGTAGGAGGAACGAAGATGCCAAAAGCAAAAAAAGCTGATTCAAAAGCCAAGACGCTCTCAATCACTTGGAAAACAAGCGCGATTGGCAGAAATCGGATACAAGGGGATACAATTCAGGCATTGGGATTAAAAAAGTTAAATCAAACAGTGAGTAAAGTTGATAATCCTGCAATTCGCGGGATGATCAAAAAAGTTGAGCATTTGGTTGAAGTAAACGAGGCTTAAAGCTAGGAGGTGTCCTACTATGAAATTATTTGAGCTTGGGCCGGCTCCCGGCGCTAAGAAATCTCCCAAACGGATTGGCCGGGGGATAGGTTCCGGATTAGGCAAAACCGCCGCCAAAGGTCATAAAGGGCAAAAAGCCCGTTCCGGCGGAGGCAAGGGTCCGGCATTTGAAGGTGGTCAAACACCATTACAACGCAGACTTCCGAAGCGTGGGTTTACTAACAATTTCAAACGTGATATCGTGGAAGTTTCTTTGGAGAAACTGAATTATTTTGATAATGGAACCGAAGTAACCCCGCAGTTACTTTTGGAAGCCGGTATTATCAAACATTTGGGTGATGGTGTGAAAGTATTGGGGAATGGCGATTTGAAAAAGAATTTGACGATTAAGGGAACGAGTTTTAGTAAATCGGCAATAGCCAAGATTGAAAAAGCCGGTGGCAAAATTGAGGTGATTTAAAATGCTTGAAGCCATTAAAACAGCTTTTAAACTCCCTGATTTACGGAAAAAGATACTTTGGACTTTAGCATTATTGGGAATTTTTCGGTTAGGAGTTCACATACCAGCTCCCGGTCCATGGGACCCAACCCGTTTATCCAATCTTTTCGGTGGTGGCGGGAATCTATTCGGTTTATTGGACCTGATGGCTGGCGGCGCTTTAAAAACAATGTCAGTTTTTGCAATGAGTGTTAACCCGTATATTACGTCGTCAATTATTGTTCAGTTATTAACCATGGTTATCCCTTCATTGCAACAGATGGCCAAGGAAGGCGGCGAAGGCCGGAAAATAATGTCTCAATATATCAGATACGGTACGGTGGTATTGTCTCTGGTCCAAGGGGCGGCTTATGCTTTTGGACTTCGCGGTGGAATGATTAATCCAACTCCTTGGGATTTTGTTCTGATAATCATATCATTAACCGCCGGTTCGGTATTTTTAATGTGGCTGGGAGAAGTTATCTCCGAAAAAGGGATTGGCAATGGAATTTCACTGTTAATTTTCGCTGGTATTGTGGCCCGAATGGTCCCAGATGCTTTTGCTACTCTTAGTACAGTAGGCGCTAAAGGTGTTGGGCTTTCATTCCTTAGCGTAATTTTGTTTGTGATATTAGCGATAGCTATCGTAGCCGGAGTTATTTATGTTACCCAAGGGGAACGAAAGATTCCAGTGCAGTATGCAAAGCGAATGGTGGGCCGGAAAATGTACGGTGGTGGTTCGACTTATCTGCCGATGAAAGTCAATCAAGCCGGTGTTATCCCAATTATCTTTGCGTCTTCGATTTTAATGTTTGGGCCTACCTTGGCGCCAATGTTCTCACAAAGTAGTGTAATTTATAAAGTTTTAATGTTTTTTGCACCTGGCCGGGGAGCTTATCTGACTCTATATGCAATCTTTATCTTTCTTTTCACTTATTTTTACACGGCAGTCACATTTAATCCGGTGGAAGTTTCCGATAATATGAAAAAATATGGCGGTTTTATCCCAGGAATTCGTCCAGGGAAACCGACAGCGGAATATTTGGACCGGGTACTCACCCGGATTACACTGGCGGGCGCTTTGTTTTTAACCACGGTTTCTTTATTACCATATATTTGGACTTATCTGCCCGGCTTTCGAGGTATACCGGTGAGTATTGGTGGAACGAGCATATTGATTGCGGTTGGAGTAGCCATCGACACCATGAAACAGATCGAAGCTCAATTATTGATGCGGCAATATGAAGGATTCTTAAAATAGGAGGGTTCATTATTATGAATTTAGTCCTATTGGGGCCACCGGGTGCGGGAAAAGGAACGCAAGCCGAATTAATTATTGAAAAATACGGTATTCCGCATATTTCTACCGGAGATATATTTCGGTCGGCCATTAAAGAAGGGACTCCCTTAGGTATTGAGGCCAAACGTTATATTGATAATGGACAGTTAGTACCGGATGATGTTGTTGTTGGAATTGTCAAAGATCGATTGGCCAAAGGTGATTGTAAAAAAGGATTTTTATTGGATGGGTTCCCTCGAACCATTTCACAAGCGGATTCGTTAACTTCTTTTTTAAATGATAGCGGTCGTAAATTAACTGCAGTGATTAACATTGAAGTTGACTTCCAAATTTTATTAAAGCGGCTTACCGGTCGGAGAGTTTGCCGTAATTGCGCCGCGGTTTATCATGTTGAAAGTAAACCGCCTACGGTTACCGGAATTTGTAATCATTGCGGCGGTGAAGTTTACCAACGCGAGGATGATGCTCCGGAGACAGTTAAGAAGCGATTGGAAGTTTATCAAAAACAGACCGAACCGTTAATCAATTACTATCGGTCCAAAGGTTTACTTTTTGAGTTTGATGGACAAATCACGATTACGGCTCTTTTTGAACAGATTTGTAAAATGCTTGAGGGTAGAAGGTAATGATTGTTATTAAATCAGCCTCGGAAATTGCTATTATGCGTGTGGCAGGTAGCATTGTCGCAGCAGTATTAAATGAATTGCGACAAATGATTGAACCGGGATTACCCTTAATCGAATTGGATAAAAAAGCGGTGGAATTAACAACTAAATATCAAGCAATTCCAGCCTTTAGGGGGTACAATGGTTTTCCAGCCTCCTTATGCACTTCAGTCAATGATGAAGTTGTCCATGGTATCCCCGGGAAACGCATCTTGAAGAACGGGGATATCGTGGGTTTGGACTTTGGGGCGGTATATAAAGGTTTTTATGGAGATTCAGCAATAACAGTCGCGGTTGGCAAGGTTAATGCGGAAGTCAGAACTTTAATGGAAGTAACCGAACAAGCTTTATTTAAAGGGATTGATAAAGCACGGCCAGGGAATCGACTCTATGATATTTCCAGCGCGATTCAAAATTATGTTGAATTTCATGGGTTTTCGGTGGTTCGTGACTTTGTAGGACATGGAATCGGGCGTCAGATGCATGAAGCGCCTCAGGTACCTAATTTTGTCGGGAATGATTTCAATCCCAAATTAAAAACCGGGATGACCTTAGCCATCGAACCAATGGTTAACGCGGGTACCTATGATGTGGATGTTGATCCGAAGGATAATTGGACGGTTTATACCGTTGATCATAAATATTCTGCCCATTTTGAACATACGGTAGCGGTTACCGATGGCGAGCCTGAGATAATGACCATTTTGCGGCCGGAATTATTACCGGGAGGTTAAGTAAAAATTATAATTACAACTGTTGATGGTTTACGCCTAGGGCAGTTGGTCCGCTCAATAAGAGGACGGGATCGTAATCATTGTTACTTAATCGTTGGAATGGCGGGAGAGCAGTTCATCAAAACAGTTAACGGAAAAAATCATCCCTTGGCCAAACCAAAGCGAAAGAATTTAAAACATGTGAAGGTTACAATGCTCGTCGCTAAAGAGTTGGAGAATGCTATGGCCAAAGGCGATGGTATAATGGATTCCGAGATAGTATCCATAATTAAAAGAATGACAAAAGAACTTGAGGAAGGGGACCGGCTGGATGGGTAAACAAGATGTAATTGAAGTGGAAGGAACCGTTATCGAACCTTTACCCAACGCGATGTTTCGGGTCGAGTTGGAGAATGGTCATAAGGTTTTAGCCCATATTTCCGGGAAGATGCGAATGAATTTTATCAAAATTTTATCCGGAGATAAAGTAACAGTGGAGCTATCCGCTTATGATTTAACGAGAGGCCGTATAATCTACCGGTTTAAATAAGTAAAGTTCTTCGAATTAGAAACACAATTAATTATATGGTACAATTAAACCGGAGTCGGATGAATGAAAAGTTTCGGATAAACTTATAAAAAATGTGGAATTTGGCAAAATTACCAGGAGGAGGATTCCAATGAAAATTAGACCTTCGGTGAAACCGATATGTGAGCATTGTAAAATCATTAAACGTAAAGGCCGAGTTACCATAATTTGTGATAATCCCAAGCATAAACAAAAGCAGGGATAATCAATCCAAAATATTTTAATTGAAAGTATTAATAGGGGGGAGAAATAGATGGCACGTATTGCAGGAGTCGATTTACCAAGAGATAAGCGCGTAGAAATCGCCTTAACGTACATTTATGGTTTAGGACAGACAACTTCCAATCAGATATTGGCTAAAACCGGTATTAATCCGGACACCAGAGTCAGAGATCTGACTGAAGAAGAAATCACCAAATTACGTGAAATCATTGATCGTGATTTTAAGGTTGAAGGTGATCTGCGCCGTGAAGAATCAATGAATATTAAACGCTTAATCGAAATCGGCAGTTATCGGGGTATGCGACACCGGCGTGGCTTACCGGTAAGGGGCCAACGAACCAAAACCAACGCCCGGACTCGCAAAGGACCTCGTCGTACAGTAGGCGCAAAACGGAAGGCTTAAAAAGGAGGGAGATTTTAAAATGGCAAAAACTGTTGCCAAAAAAGGAGTTCGTACTCGAAAAAAAGAACGCAAACATATTGATAGTGGGATAGCTCATATTCATTCCACCTTTAACAATACGATTGTAACCATCAGTGATCTGGCCGGAAATGTTTTATCTTGGGCTAGCGCCGGGCACATGGGATTTAAAGGTTCACGGAAAAGCACCCCGTTTGCCGCCGGAATGGCAGCTGAAGAAGCGGCGAAAATTGCCATAGACCACGGTATGAAAAATATCGAAGTTTATGTAAAAGGGCCGGGCGCCGGACGTGAAGCGGCGATTCGTTCATTACAAGCCGCGGGATTATTCGTTAATCTCATTAAAGATGTTACACCGATTCCTCATAACGGATGTCGCCCGCCAAAGCGGCGCCGTGTATAAACCAAAGCGTGTATGTGTTAACGTATACGTACAATTGCGTTACACGGATACGTAAGTAGTATATTGATTTACTGAAATTTCAATATGAGCAAGCTTTGAATGCGCTAAACTTTGAAGTAAGTGCTAGCTGTTAAGAATTTCTAGGAGGTGTATAGATTTTATGGCACGATATACTGAAGCTGTATGTAGACTATGCCGCCGAGAGGGAGAAAAACTTTATTTAAAAGGTGAACGCTGTTATACCGGTAAATGCAGCATTGGGCGGCGCGGTTATGCACCGGGTCAACATGGTCAAGATCGTAAAAAAATCTCGGAATATGGATTGCAACTCCGTGAAAAACAAAAACTTCGCCGTATATATGGAGTTTTAGAACGGCAGTTCTCCGGGTATTTTACCTTAGCTGAACGGAAAAAGGGAATTACCGGGCAAAATCTATTACAGATATTGGAAACTCGATTGGATAATGTAGTTTACCGTTTAGGACTCGGAGCTTCGCGCAAAGAAGCCCGGCAATTAGTTCTTCACGGCCATTTCCTGGTAAATGGAAAGAAGGTTAATATTCCTTCATTTTTATTGAAACTGGGTGATGTAATTACTGTTAAAGAAGGCAGCCTTGGGTCGGCAAAGATTAAGGAGAATTTGGATGATGCCGGAAGCCGTGTCATTCCCGAATGGCTGGAATTGGATCTTGCCAATCATAGCGGTAAAGTAAAAACAATGCCTACACGGGAACAAATTGACATCCCAGTGAAGGAGCATTTAATTGTTGAGTTGTATTCCCGTTAAAACGTATAATGTAACCGTTTTCGCACAACAGCTTTATGGGTGTTTATTTAACGAAACCTTTGATGCTATGGGCGTCTGCTATGCGTGCGGTAATGGATATTAGGAATTCGCGAATGCGAGAAGGAGGGTTTTGGTATTGATAGAAATCGAAAAGCCCAAAATTTCCATAGAAGATACGAATGATCGTGATCGTTACGGGGTTTTCGTTATTGAACCTTTGGAAAGAGGTTATGGAACAACACTAGGTAACTCGCTACGCCGGATCCTGCTCTCTTCTCTACCTGGTTATGCTGTAACTTCCGTTAAAATAGATGGAGTATTGCATGAATTTTCAACAATTCCGGGAGTTGTTGAGGATACCACGGATATTATTCTGAATCTAAAACAATTATTGGTAAAGATCCATGGTGATTGTCCCAAAAAAGTACGGCTGAACGTTAAAGACGAAAAAGTGGTCACCGCCGCTGATATTCAAGTTAGCAGCGATATCGAAATTTTAAATCCCGATCTTTATATTGCCACTGTTTCCCATGGAGGTTCCTTGGTTGCGGAGATTACAATTGATCGAGGACGGGGATTTCTACCGGCGGAACGGAATAAAGCCACCGAGAACATTATTGGCGTAATCGCGATGGATGCTCATTTTTCACCGGTGCAAAAAGTCAATTATGTGATTGAACATACCCGGGTTGGGCAAATCACTGATTATGATAAATTGATTTTAGAGGTTTGGACCGATGGCAGCATTAGTGCAGTGGAATCGGTTTCATTAGCGGCGAAAATCATGTCGGAGCATTTGGCCTTGTTTGTTAACTTAAGCCAAACTGCCGGTAAGACCGAGATTATGGTTGAGAAAGAGGAAGAATCCAAGAATAAGATCCTGGAGATGACAATTGAAGAGTTGGATCTTTCGGTCCGTTCCTATAATTGCTTGAAACGGGCCGGTATCAATAGTGTTGAGGAACTCATCCGGAAAACCGAAGAGGATATGATGAAAGTCCGAAACTTGGGCCGTAAATCCCTGGAAGAAGTAGAGCAAAAAATTAACGCTCTCGGTCTTATGTTACGGAAATCGGAAGATTAATTGATCATTATGGGGCAAGCGCAAAAAAGCGCTGCAAATCGGATTAAATTTGTAAAAACTTTTCATAGCGCTTTCCATGCGCATAGCGGAGGTGTGATAATGTTAAAACGAAAATTAGGAAGAGATTCAGCTCATCGGACCGCATTGTTTCGTAATATGGTGACGTCTCTTCTCGCCAATGAAAAAATTGAAACCACTGAAATTAAAGCCAAAGAAGCTAGAATTCTTGCCGAAAAAGTGATCACCCTGGCCAAGAAAGGTGATTTACATTCACGCCGTTTGGCTGCTGAAGTGATTACCGAACCTGAAGTGCTGCAAAAATTGTTTGATTCCGTTGCCGGACGTTATGCCACACGCAAAGGCGGTTATACCCGCATCCTAAAAGTCGGTCCCCGGCGCGGCGATGCTGCTCCAATGGTTATATTGGAACTGGTAAAGTAATTCAACGAATATATTCAGATGAATATCGTTGACGGAAACTAAAGTAGAAGAAATTCGATTTTTAGGGTCGGCTTTGATAGCGGGTGCTTTCGAGGCGGACCTTTGTTTTTTATGCCCTATACCCTAAACTGCTACGCTAAATAAATGAGGCGGCCGCATTGGAACAACTGAAACATAATTTAAAGCTAATCGTTGCTTATGAGGGGACCCGATACGCCGGTTTTCAACGACAGAATAATGGATTCACGGTGCAAGCGGTTCTGGAAGAGGCTATTTGCAAGCTCACCGGGGAGACGGTTAAGATAATCGCCGCCGGGCGAACCGACGCGGGAGTGCATGCCCGGGGGCAGGTGGTCAATTTTCATAGTCGAACCGGACTGCCCTCCATCCAGATTCAAAAAGCACTCAATCATTTTTTGCCGGAGGATGTTTTAGTATTGGCGGTAAATGATATGCTTCCGGATTTTCATGCTCGTTTTTCGGCCAAATCCAAGACATATTCTTACCGGATTTATCATTCCGAATTGCGTCCAGTATTCGAGCGTAATTTTGTTTACCATTACCGGTTTCCCTTAGATATTGACCGGATGCGGGAAGCGGCGCGGTTTTTGACCGGAAGCAAAGACTTTCGGAGTTTTCAAGCTACCGGTTCATCGGTTAAAAATACTATAAAAACAGTTCATTTTTGTGAAGTTACGCAACAGGATTACGAAATCCGAATTGAGATAAACGCCGATGGGTTTTTGTATCATATGGTGAGGAATATTGCGGGTACACTTGTTTTGGTGGGGAACGGGCGAATGACGGTGGCTGATTTCAAAACGATTTTGGAAGCAAAAGACCGTTCCATGGCAGGTCCAACTGCTCCGGCGCGGGGGCTTTGTTTGGAAGAAGTATTCTATTGATTTTTTTCATCTATTTTTCTATTGTGTTCTTTCATCAAGTCATATCCTCGAATTTTCTTTCTTCTTCATTTCATATTAGCAATCAATAATCTTTCCTACAGGGCTTTTTTTCAAAATGATTCGGAGGGTTGGTTACAGATATTTTTCTGGCAATTTCGGATTGATTTACAGGATTTAGGGTATTCATTGGTGAAGAACATTATAATTGACACTTATTAAATGGGTTTTGCAAAATTTTTTGGTTTTTTCCAGCCTAGAGTTATACCATATTTTTTAACGGGGGTAGGATCATGAAAAATTTCCGGAGAATTTTGGTGCTGGTCCCGGTGTTAATCATTGGATTAATGGGTTGGAGCGGAATTTTCTCTTCCGGGGGTAAAACTTTCACAGCGGCTGAACTCAATGTCAAGTGGAGAACTATTATGGACCTGGAGAAAAAACAGCAGTACAATGCAGCGATTCCCATTGTCGAGGAAATCCTGGTTTATGCCAAAGGGAAAACGGACGCGCCTCTTTGGACCAAGGCATTGGTCAGACGGGTGATACTAGAGAATGCCCTGCATGGGTATGAGACGTCTATCCGGTTGTTATTGGATAATCCATGGCCGCAAGAGACTTCTTCCCGGGCTTTATTAAACCTCTATACTGCCAATACGCTATTTAATTATTATCAAAACCATAGTTGGGAGATTAACCGGCGGGAAAAGATTGGCAGTCAGTTGCCTCAGGATATCAAGGCCTGGACCGGCGAAGATATCTTTCAATCGGCCAATGAGCATTTCTATCAGGCCTGGCTACAGCGGGATACTTTGGGCCGGGAAAAGATTAGCACCTTCCCTGATTATATCCGGGTGGGAAATTACCCGGGGAAGATCCGGAAAACCATGCGGGATTTTTTGGTTTATCAATGGGTGGATTTTTTACAAAATACGACCACCTGGCAACCTCAAAACTTGCAGGAAAAATATAAACTAGCTTTGGCAGAGTTATTAAAGATTCCGTCTGCAAAACTGTCTCAGAAATCAGGGTTAAAAAACGAATCACTTCAAGTCAATGATCCCGGGTTCCATCCCCTAAAAAAAATTACTGAGATTTTGAATGAACAATACCTTTGGCACCGGCAGGAGAGTGATCCGGAATCAGCCGTTGAAGCCATGCTGATTAAAATCGGGTGTCTCACACCGCATTTTACGAAGGCCAATGAAAAAGCGGAGATAGCAAAAGCTTACCGGGAGATTTTACAAGCCTGGAGAGGAAATAGTTGGTGGGTGCACGGACAATATCAATATGCTGCATTTGTCCAAAGCCAAGGCGATGCGGTTACAGCCCACCAACTGGCCAAAGCCGGATATGAACAATATCCCAGGAGCATTGGTGGCCTGGAATGTCTTTCCCTGATGAAAGCCATTGAAGCTCCTGCTTTCTTCATTCAGGCCATGTCCAATGACCGGAACCAAGCGCCATCCATTCAGATTACCCATTCCAATGTAAACCGCTTATATTTCCGGATTTTTCGTATGAATATTCATTTTCGCGAAAATATGAATCAGAATGCTTTTAACTTTAATAACCGGGATGAACTAGTCCGGTGGATATTCGGGAAAAAGCCGGATTATGCCTGGGAAAGTCCGCTGGAAGACCCAAAAGATTATCAGGCTCATGTAACTTATGAGAAAGTACCTGTGCCGGAAGGGGAAGATGGAATTTATATTATTGCCGTTTCCGCCAACCCGGGATTTGATAAGACCAAAAATCAGGTATTGGCAACTACGATTTCCATTTCTACATTGACCATGCTTATTAATCCCCGGCCTCTGGAAAAGGAACTGGAAGTTTGGGTACGGGATGGGTTGCATGGTGAGGCCGTTTCCGGTGTCAAAGTCACTTTTTATCAATTGAATGATGATTCGAAAAAAACCGGCTCTCTTGTGGCCACTACGGATGAACGGGGTCTAGCCAGGATATCAACACAATCGGTAAATAAAATATATTATTATAATTCATTAATAACCGCCACAAAAGGGAAACAGTTCACTTTTTATAAAAACAACATTTATCCGGGGGAAGCTATAGTAGCGCAAGTCCAACATGAAGCCTTTGTTTATACTGATCGTAGTATCTACCGGCCCTTGCAGAAGGTTTATTTTAAAGTGATTGCCTATGAGGGAGATGCTTCGCGAAATGACTACCGGGTCATCCCCAATCAATCTTTGGATATTGAACTGGTGGATCCGAACGGGGAAGTTGTTGCCGGCCAAAAACCCACCACGAATAATTTTGGTTCCTGCTCCGGGGAATTTGTGATTCCCAGAGGGCGACAGTTAGGGCCGTATACCATCCGAGCAGCCGGTTGGGGGCAGGCCGAAATCCGGGTGGAGGAATATAAACGGCCGACTTTTGAGGCCAGGTTACTTCCGCCCGATGAAGCGTTGCGTTTGAACAACGTAGCCCGGGTGAAGGGAGAAGCTCGTTATTATTTCGGAATGCCGGTAACCGAGGGGACAATCCGTTACCGGATTACCCGGGAGGCTAGCTATCCCTGGTGGTACTCCTGGCTTTACGATTGGTACACACCGCGACCGGCCCAGGAAATCGTAGCCGGGGAGACCGCTTTAAACCCGAACGGTGGTTTTGAGATTCAGTTCCTGCCGGAGGGGGATGAAGTGCTACCGGATAAAAGTGGAGTAAGTTACCGGTTCCGGGTTTCGGCAACCATTACTGATAGCGGTGGCGAAACGAAAGAGGCCCGGCTAGATTACGCCATCGGTTTTGTGAACATTCAAGCCGATATTCAAATGGCCCAAGACTTTTATTTATCAGGCGAGAATATTGACTGTTCGATTCTTCGGGCTAATCTAAATGGAACCGGCCAGGCGGGCCGGGGCAATTATCAAGTATTTCTTTTAAAACAACCGGAAGAGACTTTACGGGCGTATGAGATTCCTCAAATTACCACCCGGGAGAAGGTGACCTATGGGGATAATATGCGCCCCCGGTGGACTGCAGGGGAAGACTTGGAGCGGACGTTGTTCCGTTGGGAAGATGGCTTGAAAGTGAGCGAGGGCCAAATAGTTCATAATCAAGCCGGTCAGGGTAAAGTCACATTAGCCCATTTAAAACCGGGCGTATACCGGCTCCGGTATGTCACGATTGACCCTTGGGGAGTTCATTGCCAAGCGCAAAAAGAGTTTATAGTGGCGGCGGAAGATTTAAGCATCAAAACCTCACATTATCTCTTGGCCCAAAAACAACAGGCTTATGTCGGCGAAGTGCTACCGGTTATATTGGGCACTGGTTTTCGGAATAAGCAACTGATTTTTGAAACCTGGTTGGGGGACCAATTGGTGAAGCGGGAATTTAAAACCCTTGACCGCAAGGCGGATCTGTTTTCGATCCCTATCACGGCGGAAATGCGGGGTGGCTTTACGTTACGCCTTTATTTGGTGGAGGATTATCAAATATATAAGGTGGAACAGAACATTGATGTACCGTTTAGCGACAAACAACTGGATGTAAATTTTACGACTTTCCGCGATCGATTGCAGCCGGGTGGAAAAGAAACCTGGTCGTTAATGGTCAGGGGACCCGGTCAGGAGAAGGTAAGTGCCGAGATATTGTCTTACATGCATGACCGTTCCCTGGATTATTTCATCAAGCACGGCTACCCGAATCTTGCAAATATTTATCAAAGAAGAAGTTTCCGTCCCGAATTATTGGATAATGTAGCCGTGACTTACGGAGAGGACATGGTCAATTCTCCCTGGTTTTCCTTGCCGGAACGGCCTATCCTGGTTGATAACCAAATGTTCTTATTTAACAGTTATCCCGTGGGCGGCCCGGGGGGACGAAAATATAAAATGCTGCAGTCCTTAAATAAAGCCGATGGGGGAAGCCGGTTAACCGCTTTACCGGTGAAGGATGATTGGGCTGAAAAAGGTGAATCCCATACTCTTAAATTTGATAATACTACAGCGGGAGTATTTCCCGAACAACCGGATCAGCCCAAAGAGGAGCCGTTAAGAGACAACTTTGCCGAAACCGCTTTCTTTTATCCCCATCTGTTAACGGATGAGCAAGGGAATGTAAAGATCGAATTCGAGGCTCCGGACTCGGTGACCTCCTGGAATATCTATGTCCATGCTTTAACCCGGGATTTGAAATTCATGACCTTGCAAAAACAAGCGGAGACCCGGAAAGAATTGATGGTAAGACCGTATTTGCCGAGATTTTTCCGGGAAGGTGATGAGGCGGTTTTGAAAGTGGTCGTGAATAATGCCGGGAAAGAAGCGTTGAAGGGTGAAGCCACTATTGAAATCTACGATCCGGAGACCAATACCAGTAGTTTGGGCGATTTTAAGCTGGAGAAAAAAGATCAGACCAAACAATGGTCAGTCCCTGCCGGTCAGAGCACTACTTTATCCTGGAAACTTACCGCGCCGGATAAAATCAAAACTTACGCCTTCAAAGTGATGGCCCGGAGTAAAGACTTCAGCGATGGTGAAGTTAGACCGGCGCCGGTATTACCCGGCCGGATGCACTTGGTACAGTCACGGTTCGCTACGTTAAAAAATGATGAAACGCTAAGGTTGCAAATCGAGGATATGGTAAAGGCGGCAGCCGATTCTTCGTTACGGAACGAAAAACTGGTGGTCACTCTGGATGGGCGATTCATTGATACCGTATTACGCGCCTTACCTTATCTGGTTAATTATCCTTATGAATGCACGGAGCAGACCATGAACCGTTTTTTATCCACTTCCATTGTCAATTCCCTTTACGATCAACATCCTCATTTGGCCAAAATGGACAAAGATTTTTCCAGCCGGAAAACTCAAGTTGACCCTTGGGTGCTAGATGACCCCAACCGCAAGCTGACTCTGGAAGAGACGCCCTGGCTGGAGGCATCGAAAGGCGGCCGAACCGAGGAAGCAGATTTGATTAATATGTTTGATACCCGGGTAGTCAAGGCCAATCAGGAGATGGCGCTTGCGAAACTACGGAAGGCTCAACGGACTGATGGCGGGTTCCCTTGGTTTGAAGGCGGACCGGCTTCCGATTATATGACGGTCTATATTTTACATGGCATGGCAAAAGCCCGCGAATTCAACGTACTGGTCCCGGAAGAGATGGTTCGGCGCGCCTGGAAGTATGTGAAGGCTCAGTATGATAAGTACCACGCCAGGGAAAAAGACCGGGACTTGAGCTTCCTGTGCTTTATGAATTATGTGTTAAGCTGTTTCCCGGAAAGTTATTATAAGGATTCATTTTCGCAAGTTGAGCGGATGTCCATACTCAGTCGTTGTTTCAAACACTGGACGGAATTCAACCCCTATCGCAAGGCTTTACTGGCTTTAACCCTCCAACGGGCAAAACGGACCCAGGATGCCAAGCTTGTTTTAGTGTCAATTATGGATTCCGCTAAAACCACCAAAGATCAGGGGACTTTCTGGGCCAGGGAGGACCAGAGCTGGCTTTGGTACAACGATGAGATCGAATCTCATGCTTTCATTCTCCGAACTTTGTTGGAAATTAATCCACAAAATCCGAAAGTGGATGGTTTGGCTTTATGGTTATTGCTCAACAAAAAGATGAACCAGTGGAAGTCAACCCGGGCTACCGCAGAGGCTATTTACAGCTTGGCCCTCTACATGAAACAAACCGGGAGTCTGGCGGTACGAGAAGAGGCCGGAGTGGATCTGGGCGGTAAGAGATATCCGTTTGTCTTTGAACCGGATCAATATAGTGGTG
Source organism: Bacillota bacterium (assembly GCA_023436305.1). GTDB lineage: Bacteria > Bacillota > UBA4882 > UBA8346 > UBA8346 > JAEZJQ01. Next base: position 6,563 of record JAEZJQ010000095.1, on the reverse strand, counting down.
GACGGAATCAAATCATCGTGGAAGGGGAGCAGGTCAAACCTGAGCAGATGGCGGAAGTGACCGTGGACAAAAGAGGTAAGGGCTTTATGTTTGCTTCCATGACCTGGCATTACTCCACCGAAAAATTACCCACCGAAGGCAAGGGCGACGTATTGTCGATTAAGCGGAGTTATTTCGTGCGGCGGAATGTAAACCAACAATATGTCCTGGAACCATTGGCCGAGGGGGCGAAGATCCAGGTGGGCGATGAGATCGAGGTCAAGATTAGCATAACCTGCCGGAATCCGATGGAGTATGTGCATTTGCATGATCCACGGGCTGCCGGACTGGAACCGGAAAGATCGGTCAGCGGGCATCGTTGGGATTTGGGATTGTACTGGTATGAAGAGGTTCGGGACAGTGGGGCTAACTTCTTCTTCGAACAATTGCCGCAAGGGGAGTATAATTTTAAGTATCGATTGCGGGCTAATATGGCGGGCAGGTTCCGGGTGGGACCAGCAACCATTGAGAGCATGTACGCACCGGAGTTTGCGGCGTTTTCAGCGGGGCAGGTTATGGAAGTTGGGGAATAAAAGGATAAGTTGAGAAATTTGAGTTTTGTTGAGAGTTGACGGTTGAAGGGCGAGACATTGAAAGTTAGAAGTTACGATGTTTTGGTCGGACTGTTAAAAGGTTTCGGAAAATTGATTCCGGAGCCTTTTTGTTTTTGAGTTGGTATACGGTGAGTGGAAATTAATTTGCGAAAGAAGGCAGGGGATTAGTGGATAAATCAAATCTTTAGAGCTGAATTTATTCCGATTGGGTTAAAATTTGGTCATCCATAACATCGAAATATGTTGATATTTGAACCATGCATTCCATATTGAGCAGGGGAATGAAAACTCTTATTTGGCTTACTGAGGGATAATCAAAGAAACATAAATATTCAATCTTTTAAAGATTGTATAGATCGAGCAAAAAATGCAAAATGGGATATTTGCTTATGCTCTTGGGAATCATTTTTCAAAAAATGGGACACTCCGATAAAATCTCGGTGATATTTCCGGATTAGGATTCCCCCATCGAAGTGAATTTTTTTACATTACAAGAATCTTAAATTCCTGAATTCGGATATTGCTTGCTGATGATGAATATAATATAATAAAATGATATATTTTGATGTTGGTGATTATAATATTCCATGGAAGATTGAAATTGGCTTAAAGATTTCATTTTTTCCCACAATAAAGGGTAAGTTCGTTATTAAAAATTATAGTTGTCTTTTTTTATATACGAGCGAATAATACTATTTTACAGTGATACAATAGCCGCCCATGGAGAACAAATGGTAGCCTGGGCGGAGCAAGAAATTGATTTTTTGTTAAGATTATGTTAGCTTTCTGCCGTAATTTTGTTAAATAAGTTAGGTAATAAGGAAACAAAAAAATATTTTCAACAAAGGAGCTATTAAACATGAACCAAAAACTACAGAATTGGGTAAGTTCAATGTCGGATTTATGTAAGCCTGACCGAATCTATTGGTGTGATGGCTCACAGGAAGAATCGGATCGCTTACTTAAGGAGATGGTTGACTCGGGTGCGGCCACGCCGCTCGATCCGAAAAAACATCCCAATAGTTTTCTTTTCCGTAGCGATCCTTCCGACGTGGCGCGTGTTGAAAACCGGACTTATATTGCTTCCAGAAAACAGGAAGACGCCGGACCGACCAATAACTGGGTTGATCCGTCGGAACTCAAGGAAACAATGATTGAGTTATACCGGGGCTGCATGAAGGGACGAACTATGTATGTAATTCCTTTTTCGATGGGTCCAATTGGTTCACCGATTTCCAAAATCGGTGTTGAGCTGACGGATAGTCCCTACGTTGTGATTAATATGAGAATTATGACCCGGATGGGTAAAAAGGTTCTTGATGTACTGGGTGACAATGGTGATTTTGTTCCCTGCCTGCATTCGTTGGGGGCTCCGTTACGGGAAGGCGAGAAAGATGTTACCTGGCCCTGCGCTCCGATTGAACAAAAGTATATCAGCCATTTTCCGGAGGAACGTACTATCTGGTCGTACGGTTCAGGTTATGGCGGGAATGCTCTTCTGGGTAAAAAATGTTTCGCTTTACGAATCGCTTCAGTACAGGCGCGTGATGAAGGTTGGTTAGCCGAGCATATGCTCATTCTCGGTATTACCAATCCCAAAGGTGTAAAAAAATATATTGCGGCTGCATTCCCCAGCGCATGTGGGAAAACTAATCTGGCAATGCTAATTCCTACCATTCCCGGATGGAAAGTTGAGACTGTAGGCGATGATATTGCCTGGATGAAGTTTGGCCCCGACGGGCGTTTGTATGCTATCAATCCGGAGGCTGGTTTCTTTGGGGTGGCTCCTGGAACTTCCAACGATTCCAACCCCAATGCCATGAAAACTATTGAAAAAAACACTATCTTCACTAACGTTGGACTGACCGATGATGGGAGTATATGGTGGGAAGGTATTGGTTATGATGCGCCAAAACATCTGATTGATTGGAAAGGCAATGATTGGACGTCAGGCGCCGCGGAACCCGCAGCCCATCCCAATGCCAGGTTTACTGTTTCCGCCAGCCAGTGTCCGGCGATTGCTTCGGAGTGGGAAGATCCTAATGGTGTGCCGATTTCGGCGATTCTTTTTGGCGGCCGTCGCCCCAGCACTATTCCATTGGTTCATCAGAGCTTTGATTGGGCACATGGTGTTTTTCTCGGTTCGATTGTCGGTTCGGAAATTACTGCGGCGGCGATTTCCGCTAACATTGGGAAGGTACGGCGAGATCCTTTCGCAATGCTGCCTTTCTGCGGATATCATATGGGTGATTACTTCCAGCACTGGTTAAACGTTGGTGCTAAGGCCGATACCGATAAACTCCCGAAGGTGTTTTATGTAAACTGGTTCAGGAAGACTCCGGAAGGTAAATGGTTGTGGCCGGGATATGGTGAAAATAGCCGTGTCCTGAAATGGGTCTTTGAACGGGTATCCGGTGAAGGCAAAGCGGTCGAAACGCCCATTGGTTATATGCCGACCATTGATGCTATTGATCGAAACGGGCTCAGCGTTAGTGAGGATGATATGACTGAGTTGCTCAAAATTGGCAAGGAAGAGTGGCTCAAAGAAGTTGCATCTATTCGTGAACATTACGCTAGTTTCGGCAATCGTCTGCCTGAAAAGCTTGCTCTCCAACTTGACGCTTTGGAAAAACGGTTACAGCAGTCCTAAATATCTGGAACGATACTAAAATATTAAGGAGTTGAACTCGGGTGAAGGTAAACATTACCGAAACTGTGCTACGGGATGCCAATCAATCTTTGATTGCCACCAGAATGCCGTTTGAAGATTATGCAAATATTCTGGAAAAGCTTGATCAAGCCGGATATTATTCGTTGGAATGCTGGGGTGGAGCGACTTTCGACTCTTGCCTACGGTATTTAAACGAAGACCCCTGGGAAAGATTACGCAAGATTAAGGCAAAAGTAAAAAAGACCAAATTGCAGATGCTGTTGCGGGGGCAAAATCTTTTAGGTTACAAACACTATCCGGATGATGTAGTCAGAATGTTTGTTAAACTTTCGATTCAAGCCGGTATGGATATTATTCGGATTTTTGACGCTCTTAACGATTTCCGGAATATTGAGGTTGCAGTAGATGAGACTCTAAAAAATAAAGCTCATGCCCAAGGCGCTATTTCGTATACTTTAAGCCCCATCCATAGCCTGGCGAAATATGCCGAGATGGGAAAACAGCTTGAACAGATGGGTGTTAATTCAATTTGTATCAAGGATATGGCAGGTATCATGGGGCCAAAAGAAGCTTACGAATTGATATCCACCTTGAAATCAACGGTTAAAATCCCAATCTTTCTTCACACTCACTCCACCACCGGACTTGGTCCATTAACGTACTTTAAAGCCGTGGAAGCAGGCTGTGATGGCATCGATACGGCAATTTCCGTTTTTTCCGGCGGAACTTCCCAACCTGCCACTGAAACTTTGAATTATGCTTTAAAACAAATGGGTTATGAAACCGGTCTTGATGAAAAAGCATTAAAGACTATCAACGATTTCTTTAAACCGGTTAAAGAAAAATACATTCAATCCGGGACTCTTGACGCATTTGTACTCGGAACCGAGACCGATGCGCTGGTTTACCAAGTTCCGGGCGGAATGTTATCCAACTTGATTGCCCAGTTAAAACAGCAAAATTCTTTGGGAAAATTGGAAGAAGTTTTGGCCGAAACCCCCAGAGTAAGAAAAGACCTTGGTTATCCTCCGTTGGTAACCCCGATGAGCCAGATGGTGGGAACCCAAGCGGCCGCTAATGTTTTGTCCGGAGAACGTTATAAAGTGGTTATTAAGGAACTCAAAGCATATTTGAGAGGCGAATACGGTAAGACACCCGGTCCAGTGGACGAAGAGCTTCTCAAAAAGGTGCTTGGCGATGAAAAACCGATTACCACCCGGTTCGCTGATTCTCTGGAGCCTGTTTTTGAAAAAACCAAGCAGGAAGTCGCCGATTTCGCGAAAACTGACGAGGATGTCATCTCGTATATTGTTTTCCCGCAAATTGCCGAGGCATTTCTGAAAAAGAAATTGTCCGGAACTTTAGTTTCCCATGAAAAGAAGGTGACTTATACCATAGAAGCCATCGGTTGATTTTCAATGGGGTTCGGATAATTATTTCGAGAGGTGGGTCAAAGTATGTCAATCGTTGAAAAACTAATTCTCGGTCTTAATACAACTGTAATCGGTATGGGAATTGTTTTTTTAGTACTCATCGTGTTGAGTATTATTGTTGCGGTTCAATCCAAAGTAGTGATGGCGTTTTTTAAAGGATCTTCAGCCGGAAAACCGGAGGAAGAAATATCCGCGGCGCCAACCGGTTCCATCAATAAAACAGGTATTATCTCGGGGGAAACTGTCTTAGTCGGCGTTGATGATGAAGAAACCGTGGCTTTAATCATGGCCATTGTCAGCCAGCATGTTAATATCCCATTAAACGAGATTAAGTTTAAGTCAATCAAAGCAGTTTAAACAATATCTAGGAGGGAAATTCGAAAATGAAGTACATTGTAACCGTAAATGGCAAGAAGTATGAAGTGGTTATTGAACAAGGACCGGGAAGTGAAGGTGTCGCCCAAGTTGCAACGAATGAATCGACCGCTGTCAATATTCCGGCTGCAAATACCAAGGGGGCTACCGGAGAAGAATCCGTTCTAGCTCCAATGCCCGGAACTATTTTAAAAACTAAAGTCAAAGAGGGACAAGCAGTCAAAAAAGGTGACGTTTTATTTATCTTGGAAGCCATGAAGATGGAGAATGAGATTATGGCGGGCCGGGATGCCGTTGTTTCAAAAATAATGGTTTCAAATGGCACATCAATTAAAACAGGTGACTGTTTGGCATTGCTCAAATAGTCCCAGAAGGGGTTGCGAACATGTCATTTTTAAATATGATAGTTAATGCAATAATCGATGTCTGGAAAACCTCGGGATTTATGGGGATGACCTGGGGACACGTTATAATGATCGGTGTTTCTTTTGTGTTGCTTTATTTGGCGATTAAAAAAGGTTTCGAACCGCTTTTATTGATTCCCATCGCCTTTGGCATGTTCTTGGCGAATCTACCGCTGGCCGGTTTGATGAATCCGCCGAAAGAGGGCGCGATGGGAGGCCTGCTTTATTACCTTTATCAAGGAGTTCAATTGGAAATATTTCCCCCGTTAATCTTTTTGGGGGTTGGAGCGATGACCGATTTCGGCCCGCTTATTGCCAAACCGTCCAGCTTGTTGATGGGCGCCGGAGCGCAATTTGGAGTTTATTTTGCGTTTATTGTGGCATTACTTTTAGGATTTACCCCGCAGGAAGCTTCCGCCATCGGCATCATCGGCGGAGCGGATGGACCCACTTCCATATTTCTGGCTTCAAAACTGGCTCCCCATCTTTTAGGACCTATCGCTGTCGCCGCTTACTCATATATGGCTTTGGTACCGTTAATTCAGCCCCCCATTATGAAGTTGATGACGACCAAAGAAGAGCGGGCCGTTAAAATGGATCAACTGCGCGAAGTATCGAAACTGGAAAAGATCATATTGCCGCTTATCGTAGCCGGGCTAGTTTCATTATTATTGCCTTCGATTGCCTCGCTTATCGGAATGTTGATGTTGGGGAATCTCTTCCGGGAGAGTGGCGTGGTGGAGCGACTATCGGATACCGCCCAAAATGCATTAATTAATATTGTTACCATTTTCCTGGGCTTAACGGTCGGCGCAACTGCCAGTGCATCAATTTTCTTGCGGGTTGATACGTTAAAGTTGATCGCATTAGGGTTGATTGCATTTGCTTTTAGTACGTTCGGAGGTTTATTAATTGGTAAGATTATGTACAAGGTAAGCGGTGGGAAAATAAACCCGTTGATCGGTTCGGCCGGGGTTTCTGCTGTGCCAATGGCCGCCAGGGTAAGCCAAGTGGTTGGCCAGAAGGAAAATCCTTCAAACTTTTTATTGATGCACGCCATGGGGCCGAATGTAGCCGGAGTTATCGG
>JAEZJQ010000068.1 GCA_023436305.1 Bacillota bacterium | reverse complement strand
TTATGGCGAGGGGGAACCACCTGTTCCCATTCCGAACACAGCAGTTAAGCCCCTCAGCGCTGATGGTACTTGTCGGGTAACCGGCTGGGAGAGTAAGTCATTGCCAGGAGTAATTTTAATAAAGAAGACTTCAGAGAAATCTGGAGTCTTCTTTTAGGTGTGCCCGGCATGGGCGACAGCTTAGCAGTGAGCGCGGAAGCGCAAGTCTGCCATGGGGCTTGGTAGTAGCAACCATTAGCCGAACAGCAAGGGTGTCTATCGCAAGGTAGAATCTGAAAGAAGCTTGAGGCAAAATCCCGGACTGAGGAACACGAACCACATAGGAGGCTGAATTAGGCTGGACGAGTTTGCCTAACAAAACGAAGTCCAATACTACCCGAAGCCTATACAGTAGATGTGGCGGTTACATGGGATGAAAGCGGTCGTTCTTACCCGGGGAGGTCTGGCGGTAAGCTGGGGAGATGAAATTCAAACTGGTAACCCGTGTAGTAATATACGGCTGAACGCCAGAAGTCAGCAGAGGCCATACTACCGGATTTCGCATGCAAATCCGGGAAGGGCTGAACGTCAGGAGGTTTTGGAAGTTTGAGGTACTCGACGAAGGCGCGTAGAAAGCAGAAAACTTCAAAGGAAGGCTGGCCCATAAAGGGAGGGGTGGAACCCCGGAGTATATGGGGGGTGCGGAGCGGCTTCACGGCGTCCGAAAACGGACAAGACAACGGCAGTAAGCTAACCGGTGGTCTGCTTGAGAAAATATTGGAACGGGACAATCTGAACACAGCGTTTAAGAAAGTCAAATCCAATAAAGGGAGCCATGGGGTGGATGGGATGGAGGTGGATGAACTTCTGCCATACCTGAAGCAACACGGTGAAACCATCAGACAGGCCATACTGGAGGGGAATTACATCCCCGCTCCTGTCTGGAGGGTAGAAATACCGAAACCGGATGGGGGGCTAAGGCAGCTTGGAATACCAGCGGTGCTGGACCGAATGATTCAGCAGGCAATCGCGCAGATATTGACACCCATATTTGAGCCGGGGTTTTCGGAGAGCAGTTATGGATTTAGACCGGGAAGAAGCGCAAAAGATGCAGTAATTAAAGCTAGAACCTACATCGAGATGGGTTACAGGTGGGTGGTGGACATCGACCTGATGCGCTACTTTGACACGGTCAATCATGATAAATTGATGTACCTGGTGGCGAAGAAGGTGTCCGATAAGCGAGTGCTCAAACTAATCCGGCTATATCTTGAATCAGGTGTAATGATAAATGGCGTGGTAATTGATACGGAGGATGGATGTCCGCAAGGCGGTCCTCTAAGTCCATTATTAAGCAACATTATGCTGGATGAGCTAGACAAGGAACTGGAGAAGCGAGGGCATAAATTTTGCCGGTATGCTGATGATGGGAACATCTATGTTAAGAGCAAAAGGGCGGGAGAAAGGGTAATGACGAGTATAACCGCATTTCTGGAGGAAAAGCTCAAGCTTAAGGTGAACCCGACGAAAAGCGCTGTGGATAGACCTTGGCGACGAAAGTTTCTTGGGTTTTTGTTCTACACTTGCAAGGGTGGAATCGGTATTCGGGTGCAAGAGAAGTCCATCGCCAGATTCAAAGGAAAAGTGAAAGAAATCCTGTCAAGGAGTAGCGGGAAAAGTATTGAGCAAACATTAGAGCGGTTAAAACAATGCCTGACCGGATGGATAAATTACTTCGGTTTGGCGGATATGAAGAAGCTCGCCAATACTCTGGATGAATGGATTCGACGTAGACTGAGAATGTGTATATGGAAGCAATGGCGGAAAATCAAGACCAGGCATAATAATTTAGTCAAACTTGGTATTGAAGACCGTCAAGCGTGGCAGTTTGCGAACACAAGAAAAGGCTACTGGAGAATATCCAATAGCCAAATTTTGAATCTTTCGCTCACCAATGAATATCTTGCTAAATTAGGGCTTATCAGCCTCTCGCAAAGATACTTACTGAATCGCTAATCCTGATGAACCGCCGTATGCCGAACGGCACGTACGGTGGTGCAGGAGGGTCGGCGGCTAATCACCGCCCCCTATCCTAATTGGTGTGCCCGGGCATGGGCGACAGCTTAGCAGTGAGCAGAAATCAGCTTCACAAAATAAAGACTAAAGGAGTTGGAGTTAAAAATGGGTAAATACGATCAGCATAGAAATTTTTTAAAGTCAAATTTTGCAGAATTTAAGACAATAAAAACAGATGCAAAAAAGGGAATTCCCCAGCCGCCAAAGGTGAAACCCTACCCAATTAATTCGAAATTACTCGATCTACCCATGGTAAATGAAAACACATTGTCAAATAAAAATATCTATACCTGTATAAAAGAAAGAAGAAGTACAAGATTTTACAGTGATAAACCGATAAGTCTTGACGAACTATCTTATCTTCTGTGGGCGACCCAAGGTATTACCAGTACCAATAAGGCTGGGCTTATGTTTAGAACTGTTCCTTGCAGCGGCGCGACTCATTCTTTTGAAAGCTACTTACTGATTAGGAATGTAGAGGAAATTCCAAAAGGAATATATCGATACCTTCCGGTGGAACACAAGCTCTTATTCATGTTTGAATTGGATGAACCGGAGGGTAAAATCGAGGAAATTACATTGGACCAACCATTTGCGCCTAATTTCGCCAGCAAGGCAGCAGTGCTGTTTATTTGGACTACCACTCCCTATCGTTCAGAGTGTAAGCACCGGTGATAAAATGAACCAGTAACACCGGTGAAGGAATGATCCGCCCCCTAATAGAAAGACACAACCGATTCGACCAAGATTCGGGGGTGCAAAATGTTAGGAGGCGGAAAAGTGAAACAGATTTATGAACTAAAAGGACAAGGGTGTTCAAAACGCCAAATCGCGAAAATATTGGGAATTTCGCGTAATACAGTGACAAAATATCTGAACTCACCGGAGATACCGAAAGCAAAACCAAGATCAGAACGTTCGTCAAAGTTAGACCCATTTAAAGGGTATCTCCAGGAACGGATAGCGACTGGAATAACCAACTGTGTAATTTTGATGCGCGAAGTAAAAAGCCAAGGGTATACCGGTGGATATACCATTCTACGGGACTACACAAAACCCTTCCGTCAACAGAAACAAAGTAAGGCTACAATACGATTTGAAACTGAACCGGGAGAACAGGCCCAAGTTGACTGGGGGCTGTTCCGCTACCGCACCAATGATGGTAAATTAAAAAGAATTTGGGCTTTTGTCATGGTTTTAAGTTGGTCCCGGGCCAATATATGTAGAATTTGTCCAGCGGGCCGATGTGGCAACTTTCATTCGTTGTCACATTAACGCATTTGACCGGCTAGGTATTCCAAAAAATTGCCTATACGACAACGCTAAAGTAGTTGTCTTGGGGCGAGATGAAACCGGTGAGCCGAAATGGAATTCAAAATTTCTCGATTTCGCCCTACGCATGGGATTTAATATTAAACTTTGTAGGCCGTACCGGGCTCAAACCAAAGGGAAAGTTGAAAATGGCGTTAAGTATCTTCGATATAACTTTTGGCCTGCGGTCCGTTTTACCGATAATGCCGATTTAAACCAACAAGTTCTGACATGGATCAACTCGGTAGCTAATCTTCGTATCCATGGAACAACAGGGGAACGCCCGATTGACCGTTTAACCAGAGAACAACCCTATTTACGTCCTTGCCCCAGGCTGGATAAATTGTCCTCTTTTTTACGAGAAGAACGCAAGGTTGGCCGGGACGGTTTCGTAGTTTGGGAACGGTCATTTTACGGAGTACCAATTCATTTCGTGGACAAAACCGTCGAAGTTCAGGTAGCAGGAGCAATGGTACAGATATGGTTTAACGGAAATTTAATCGCAGTACATCCGCAGGCTAATCGAAATGGGCAACGTTTGACGCTTCCCGGCCAGTGGGAAGGTATCTCCGGAAATGATACTAACCGGAAACGCGAACCATTAGCCGTTCAAATTGCAAATACAGAAGTTCAGAAACGGCCTTTAACCGTCTATGAGAATATGGCCGGGGCGGTGATAAGATCATGATTGCTCTCGAAAAAGCGCGTACATACTTGGACCAATTCGGATTAACTCAAGCGGCTGGAGTTTTGGATAGCCGTTTACAAATCGCTTCTCAAAAAAACTTATCCTATGCTGATTTTTTGGTTGATTTATTAGGCATTGAAGCTGGCGTTCGACGTGAAAGGTATTTGAAGACTCGAATTAATATGGCTCATTTCCCGTACTATCGGACTTTGGAGGAGTTTGATTTTTCATTTCAACCCTCCATCGATGAACGTCAGATTCGCGAATTGGCAACTACCGCTTTTGTTACGGATGCCAATAATGTCATTTTTTTAGGCCCACCGGGAATAGGGAAAACTCATCTATCTATTTCTTTAGGGATTAAAGCCATCGAACAAGGGCATGCAGTCTATATGATTCGAGCTCATGATTTACTTGAAGACTTACGAAGGGCTCAAGATGAGAATCGTTTAGATCGGCGAATGAAGGTTTACATGAACCCTAAAGTGTTGATTATCGATGAATTTGGAGTTTGGCCATATGATCGTTTGGCGGCCACCGCCTTATTTTCATTAATCTCTGCCCGATATGAACATGGCAGTATCATTTTAACCTCAAATAAAGGTTTTTCGGAATGGGGTGAGGTGTTAGGTGACTCCGTAATTGCAACCGCTATATTGGACAGGTTATTACACCATAGTCATGTTATGAATATCCGTGGAGAGAGTTATCGTCTACGTGAGAAAAAACGAGCCGGGTTTTATACTCCGCCACCCTCTTCTCAAGAACCCACCAAAAGAGGTGATGACACAGTTTAATTCTTTGAATCTTGGGGTGGATCAATTCTAAATCGGTATTAATGGATCATTTTTAAACCGGGGTTGACAAGAGTGGAAATATGATATTACCGCCCATAAAAAAATTCTAATCGATATTGGACATGTATGCCAAAACTTGTATTTAGCCAGCGAATCAATAGATGCCGGAACTTGTGCAATAGGCATATATGATCAAAAGCTTATAGACCAGCTATTGGGTCTAAATGAAGAAGAGGAATTCGCCATATATCTTGCCGCAGTAGGAAAAAAACAGTAATTTTTTACCCGATGGCCGAAAAGGCTTTTTCCCGCGAGCAAAACCATGCGCTTCTCCAAGGTTCGCCGAAATCGGGGAGTAGCGGGTCGGCCCGGGAAGCAAATTTCGCAATGAAGAATAAAGGAAGTATAAAGCCGGATCGAGGTTAAATCAACTAGCAGGTTTCCTCCAAAGCCTGTTCATTCGTTACCCGAATTTTTTTATTCCCGATAAAGTCGATAATTCCCGCTTCCTTTAGGGCATTTAATTTCCGGGAGACCGTCTCCCGGGTTACCCCGATATAATTGGCCATTTCTTCCCGGTTTAAGGGCAGATCGATGATTACTCCTCCATCCGGCTGCGCTTTCCCGTATTTTCTGCAAAACTCAAGTAACATCAAGCAGATCCGGTTATCCGTATCCCGTGGACTGATGCTGCTTAATAAATTTTCTAATTTATCAATCCGTTCGCACAACTCTTCCATAATTTTCAAACCAATGGCGGGGTGCTGTAATAACAACTGATGGCAATCCTGCCTGGTAATCATACAAACCATGGTCTCCTCCATGGTTACAGCGTTGTATTCCGCCAGTTTCTGTTTTAATAACAAATTTCGTTCTCCGAAAAAATCGCCTTCCGCCAGGATATATAAGATCTGCTCCTTGCCTTCAGCCGAGTTGCGGTAAATCTTCACTTTCCCCCTATTGATGAGCAGCAGGTTTTCCAGCGGCTCTCCCTCCCGGCAAATTAAACTGCATTTAGGGTACTTTTTCTGAATGATCAAAGAAACCACTTTTTGGAGTTCCTCGTCATTTAATGATGCGAAGATTGGCACCTTGCGGGCGCAGGGCTGATGGGAATGGTAACTGCAATAACATATTTGATTAGGCATCTACGCAACTCCATTTATCACAGAATTCTCTCCTATTTTATCATAAAATCATTCCATTTGCGAAAGTGTGATTCAAATCACAGTGTTATATCAAAGAATTTTTTACAATAAGATTATTATTAAATTCACAAATACCGTAAAGGAGTGTCCGTAATGCCGAATTGTTTTGGAGATTGTACGACTTGCACTTCCACTCATGCATCGGTTCAAGAAATGTACTTACGAACTAAAGAGCTGGAAATTGACACGACATTTGATCGCTACCGGCGCCAGCTGCCGCAATGCGGTTTTGGCACGGAAGGGGTATGCTGCCAATTATGTTCTCATGGGCCTTGCCGGATTACGCCAAAAGCGCCCCGGGCCATCTGCGGGGCTACCGCCGACACCATTGCGGCCCGTAATTTACTCCGTTTGGAGTGTCATGGTTTGTCAGCGTACTGCCATCAGCTTGAGGAAGCGATCAATACCCTAAAAGCGACTGCCCTGGGGAAAACCCCTTATTCCATCCAGGAAGAGGGAAAACTGCGGGAGATTGCCGGTCTGGTCGGCCTGGATAGTTCCAAAGAAAAAAATGGCCTGGCGTTGGATTTGGCGGAAATTTTAACCCGTGAATTACGGAAAGGGGCCGATGAGCCATTGGCTTTGGTAGAGTTGTTAGCCCCTAAACCAAGGCTTGAAAAATGGCGCGGCTTAGGAATTGTTCCGGGAGGTCCTCTGTCGGAACTTAGAGACGCCTTAACCATGGCTATGTCCAATATTAACACCGATCCGGTAAGCCTCCTTCTAACCACGATGCGGATCGCGATAGCCACCGGTTATATGGGGTTAGTGGCAACCATTACCCTTCAGGATATCATTCTGGGAAATCCGCAAATCGGTAAAACCCATGCCGATCTGGGAGTCCTTGATCCGGAAACGGTGAATATTGTAGCACATGGGCATGTTCCTTATGTTGCTGTTGCAGTATTACAGGAAATTGCCGCCAATAAAGCGTTGAATGAAAAAGCCAAAAAGGCTGGCGCTAAAGGCATTAAACTCTACGGGTCGATGGATACCGGCCAGGAATTGCTCCAGCGGTTGGGGACCGCCGGTCAAGGTTACGCCGGCCAACTGGGCAACTGGCTGACTCAGGAGTTGATGGTGGCTACGGGGGCCGTCGATCTGGTGATGATGGACCTTAACTGTTCCATTCCCGGTATGAAACTGGCTGCCGATAAATTTCACACCAAATTGGTTTCCGTTTCCCATGTGCTCCGGATGGACGGAGTGACCGAAAATCTCGATTATAAGCCGGAAAAGGTAAAAGAACAGGCGGTTCAGCTTATCGAAATGGCGATTGTAGCTTACCAAAACCGGGGTAAAGTAAATGGCGCGCGCGAGACAGTCCATATCCCGCCATATAAATCAGAAGTAATCGCCGGAGTCGGTGTCGAGTCACTCCTAAATATTTTGGGCGGCAGCCTGACTCCATTGCTGGAAGTGATTAAGTCCGGCCAAATTAAAGGAATTGCCGCTGTTGTTGGCTGCACTAATAACCGGAACGGCCATGACTCAGCCTCGTTAACCCTGATTAAAGAATTATTGAAACGCGACATTTTGGTTATCACAGCGGGTTGCGTTTCCAGCGGCGCCCAGATCGAAGGGTTGCAAACTCTTGAAGCGGCCGGCCTCGCCGGAGATAAATTAAAGTCAATCTGTACGGCGCTTGGTATTCCACCGGTATTGAACTTCGGTTCCTGTATCGATATCGGCCGGATTGGAATCGCGGTGACAGCCATAGCCAATACACTGGGGGTCGATACCAGCGACCTGCCGGTGGCTGCTTCAGCCCCCGAATATTTGGAACAAAAGGCTGTGGCGGATGGTGTATTTGCGGTTGCTTTCGGATTATTAACTCATCTCGGGCCGGTCCCCCCGGTAGCAGGCGCGCCTTTGGTTACTAAGATTTTAACGCGGGATATCGAAGACCTGACCGGTGGTAAGGTTTCCGTGGAACAGGATATGGTCAAAGCCGCCGATGTTATTGAAGCCCATATTCAATCCAAACGGGAAAAACTGGGAATTTAAAAGTCGAGTCAAGCTTAAATCAATCGAACCGGAATGATATTCTGATTCTGGTTCGATTTGTTCTAATAACATGTTGGGGGGCAAAAGTAATGAAACGTATCTTTATTATCAAAGAAAAATGTACCGCTTGCCTTAATTGTGTGGTTGCTTGCCAGAAATCCCACGCCGGTTCTGATTTTTATGCTCCGATTCGTGATATTGAACCGGGCCGGATATATCTTCAAGCAGTTGGTAACAGCCCCGTTCCTTTAGTTTGCATGCATTGTGAAGAACCGGCCTGTGTTAAGGCATGTATTACCGGCGCTATGCGTAAGGACCCTGTAAGCGGAATCGTCTCCAACGAATTCACTCCCGGAAAATGTGTAGGCTGTTGGATGTGTGTAATGGCCTGCCCTTATGGGGTCCTCTCGCCCAAGGAGGAAAATGGCAAAAAGATCGCGATAAAATGCGACCTCTGTATGAAACACGGTGGTCCGGCTTGTGTAGAGGCCTGTCCCACCGGGGCAATCGTTTATATGGAAGAAGCGGAGTTTGCCGAGTATAAACAGGGATTGGCCGCAGCGAATTCTATCCAGTAAGGAGAGAAAAAGATGAACTATGTAATTATCGGAAATGGGGCCGCCGGAATTGCAGCGGCAGAAACTTTACGAAAACTCGATAATACGGGAAGAATCACCATGATTACAGCGGAGCGTTATCATGCCTATTCCAAATGCCTGCTCTCCGACTACCTTGCCGGAGGGTATTCCGCTGATAACTTACTTTATTTTAAGGATGAAGACTTTTATTCCCGTAACGGGATTCAGATTTTATTCAACCATCGGGTAAACGATATCGACTTTAACCGTAAAATCATTAAAACAACAAATTTGGCCCTCCCGGGAACTCCGGCGTTGGAGTTGAGCTATGAACGGCTGTTGATTGCTTCCGGAAGTAAGCCGGTGGTACCGCCAATAAAAGGATACAGCCAGGCAAACTCTTTGTATTTAAATACGCTTGACGATGGGAAACATATTATAAAAGCCGCCGCTGACGCCAGGGAAGCCGTGATAATCGGGGCCGGATTTGTAGGGTTGGAAGTCGCCTTCAATCTCCGCAAACGAGGTTTAAAAGTTACTTTAGTCGATAAAGCCGCCCGGATTCTTCCGGCCCAACTGGATGAAACCGCGGCCCGGATTATTACCAACGCCCTTGAAACCGAAGGGATCCGGGTTCGTCTGGGCGCCGGTGTAACGGAAGTGGTTTCAAAACGTAGTTTTCTCAGGCGAAACGGCATCAAAGGAGTAATTCTTGAAAACGCCGATTTCATCAGCGCCGATATGTTAGTTATCGCAGTTGGTTCTGTCCCCAATTTGAATTTTATAACTCCGGGAAAATTGGCGGTCCATCGTGGTATTGTTGTGAACCGGCAGATGATGACCTCGATCCCTGATGTCTTTGCCGCCGGAGATGTCACTCAATTTATCGACGCCGTAACCGGAGAGAATATTCCAACGCCAATTTGGCCCAATGCAGTATTGGAGGGTGAAAACGCCGCCTATAACATGGCGGGAATCCGGCGGGACCTTGACAAGTTGATCGGGATGCAAAACGCAGCCGAATTCCGGGAGATTCCTTTAGTATCCATGGGTTTGGTGGATGCAACTGGCCCGAAGGTGGAAACCTTGACGGATTTCCGCCCTTTCAAAAGAATATACCGCAAAATCGTTTTAAAAGACAATCGGATTATCGGAATGATCTTTTTAGGAGATATTAGCCAATCCGGAGTAATCGGCGCTCTGATCAAAAATCAAACCCCGGTCGGCCATTTAAAAGCAAATCTGTTGGCCCCCAACTTCGGGTATAGCATGGTCGCAAATGGCGAGGATGGATAGTCCTTCCTTTTTACCCATAGTGCTTACAAAAAATAGAAAATCATTTTTCCTTGATTGCAATTTGGGCGAAGACCCCTAACTTGCGCCTCTTTCAGAGGCGACTTTCCCCGTCGCTGGGAAAGAAAGGCTGAGCCTATGAAGGTTTAAAAATATTTCTTTATCAAAAAACAGTTTATCAACCCTTGTTTGATTTGGCTGCGAAGCCCGGAGGTTGCACGTCCTTGGACGTGACTCCTCTCCGAGCGGGGAGGAGACAAAAGAGGTCGCGGGGCGAAGTTGTTTTTCATCTTAACTCGCATGATTCGCCAACAAAGTTGATAACTATCCGGCTTTAAACATGATGGGTTTTGCGATAAAACTGAAAACTGAGGCTGATTTTAATGAATTTAAGCGTCACTTTAAAACTTTTTCGCTGGCGGAGAGGAATAAGCTGGCAGAGTTTGCTAACAAGTGGTTTGAGATAACTAGGTATCGAAAGATAAAGTACCAATAAGTTTAGTAGTAAAATTATATTTTGGGCAGTGTAAGGGATAAAGGCAGTTATCCCGCGGTTAAGCCTTTGGACAAACACATAAATAGGTTTGTTCTCAACTGTTTCATTAATAATGCCGATACCACCGTTTCTCGCACACCGGTATCGGTACTGACAATAAAGATCCCTTGGCCATGTTTTAGATCTCAAAACCTAGTTCTTTAATCATCTTCAGGTCGTCAGCGATCTTGTTTCCGGTAGTCGTTAAATAATTACCTACCATTACCGCATTGATTCCCGCTTTTAACCCGTTTTTTTGGAATTCCCCCAAGGCAACGCGACCGCCCGCATATCGAATGGCAGCCTCAGGAAGAATAAACCGAAAAATGGCGATACTCCTTAAGATCTCTTCCGGTTGTAAGCGGTCCATGTTCTCTAAGGGGGTGCCCGAAATCGGGTTTAAAATATTAATCGGGACAGAATTGACGCCTAGCGCTTTGATCTCGAAAGCCATCCTGATCCTTTGTGTCATATTCTCGCCCAGACCAATAATACCACCGCAGCATACTTCCATTCCGGCCCGGAGTACGCTTTTTATCGTGTTGATCCTGTCTAGGTAAGTGTGTGTATTACATATTTTTTCGTAATAATCGCTACTGGTTTCTACATTATGATGGTAGCGAGACAAACCCGCCTCTTTTAACCACGCCGCTTGTTCATAAGTAATACAACCCAGTGAAGCACAGAGCTGTAAATGGGTTTCTTGTTTTAGTCCTTTAATAATTTCAATGATTTTCTCAAAATCTTTCGCGGAAATTACTTTACCGCTGGTAACCAGTCCAAAACGATGTACACCTTGGGCTTCATTTTCTTTAGCAAGCGCAATTGATTGCTGGACATCAACTAATGTATATTCAACCGCATCAGTAACGTAATGGCCCGACTGGGCGCAGAACTTACAATTTTCGGAACACTTCCCCGACTTGGCGTTCATGATTGTACATAGACCGATCTTGTTTCCCTTAAACTTGGAACGGATTCTGTCGGCGGCATTTAACAATTTTTCTAAACTATCCGTTTGTGCCAGAGAAATTGCCTCACTAAAAGATATGGTGCCATTATGGTAAATTTTTTCCTCAACATCTTGTAGTAGACTTGTCATTTTGGATCTCCCAATGATTTCTAAACTGATTGTCTATTTATTATACATAAATAAAAAATCAATTGTCAACCTATAAAAAAGTTATGGTTTACATTTGAATATTAACTGGAGTTTTAGCAATATTAGAATTAATTTGTTACCTCCCGCAGAAAAATAACCCATCCTCAAATTACGGTGGGATGGATTATCAATATTTAGTTTGTTATGATAATTAATGATGACTTTGTTTAAATTACGTTTTGTTATAACCATTCTTCGGAAAGGATTTCGCCTTGCAATCCTACCACAATTAACTTTACAGGCACCTTTCGTTTCGCTTGCCCGACAGCCCTCTGTGCTAAAGCCAAAAGCCCGCGACAGCATGGAACCTGCATAATCATCACTGTCAAAGAGTTAATTTCAGCACTATCAATTAAAACTGTAATTTTTTCCAGATAAATGTCCTGTCCATCGTCCAGCTTTGGGCAGGCAATGGCCAGCGCTTTTCCTTTCAGATAATCCTTATGAAAATCCGCCAGGGCATAGGCCACACAATCCGCCGCCAGCAATAGATCCGCCTGGGCAAAGTAGGGCGCTTGGGGCGATACTAAATGAAGCTGAACCGGCCATTGGGAAAGCTCTGATTGGCGTTTGCCTCCTTCCTCCGCGACCTGTTTTTCCCGGTTGAACTGCATCATTTTCGAACCTGGGCAACCACTAAATTCAACCATCTTGAATTCCTCCGATCTTCTATTAAATTTTATATTTGTCTGCCAGTTTTGCTAAATACTCTTCGAAACTATCCGCTATTTTCTTGCCAAAATTGCGGTTGACTTCATTGAACTTTGTCATTAACTCACCTACCTGCCTGGTGGACAGATTCCGATCAATCCAAGGGTAGAGGATTTCATCCTCTTTTTGAATATGTTTCTGCAATAGGTCACGGTAATTAGAAAATCCGGCGATGATTTTCCGCCCGTCATTGACCGCCAAGCCTTCGACAACAGATTTCACGAAATTTCGGCCGTTTTGATGCTCCTCAACCATCACTTTAGTAATATCTGAATTTCCATCGGCATAAACGAATAAAATCTCTTCTTCCTTGGCGTGATGAAATTTATCAGCATAATTTTGAATAAAATAGACGCATTCATTGATCAGTTGTTGATCCATTTGAATTTTAAGGTCATCACAGAGGGCCGCAATAAAGGCAAAAAGCCGCTTAATCTGTTCATGCTCTTTCATAAGAGTTCTGATTGGCGGTGAATATTTTGGCGTTGCAGCTTCACTTGGTTCTACCGGCAATGAAATATCCGGCAATTCGAGCTGAAGCTCAGGAACAATGGCTTTTTGAATTTGGGCCATCAGCATTGCCTCCCGCTCTTTTGAAAGCCTGTGAATCTGGACCACATCCTTTAACAGGCAAGTCCCGGCGGAGCAGGCAATGCAACCGATTCCGTATTGGCCAAGAATTTCGCCAACTTTGGGAAAACTTTGGATAACTTCTTTGATTCCGGTATTCAGATATTGTTTCATCATCAAACACCTCAATGAGTAATCTCTTTCCGTGCTTTTATTGTAAATGAAAACAGCTATTCCTGCTGTGATTCAAATCACAGTTAGAGTTATAAAAAAGGTTAATATTCGTTTTAAGAGATGTTCATACTAAACTTAAATTGGTTTTAAAAATTAACCGGTTTAAAAAATTGGGAGGTAATGATTATGTTCTGTAATCATTGTGAACAGACCGCGAAAGGTATAAGCTGTTCGGTCAAGGGTGTTTGCGGCAAGACGGCGGATCTGGCAGACTTACAGGATTTACTGATGCATGCGGTAAGGGGTCTCTCGCATTTTGCCAATGAGGGGCGGAATGTAGGTATCGAAGACCAGGAAGCGAACCGTTTTACTTGTAAGGCTATCTTTAGCACTTTAACCAACGTGAATTTTGATGAAGAACGTTTTCGGGAATTGATTCATCAGTGTGTGGAATGGCGTGAACGCTTAAAAGTGAAGGTGGCCAAGGCCGGAGGGAAGTCTTCATTTGATGATCCCGCCACGACCTTTAAACCGGCTGATTCCATTCCGGATTTAATAGAACAGGGACAAGAAGTAGGCCAAGTATGGAATCCCCACCTGGGTCAAGATGCCCAATCGGTTCAGCAAATATTGGTCTTCGGAATCAGGGGCTTGGCGGCTTACACAGACCATGCGGCTATTTTAGGGCAGGAAGAACAAAAAATTTATGCGTTTATCCATAAGGCGCTGGCTTCTTTGGTCAGGACCGATCTTACCCTGGACGAGTGGGTTGCAATGACTCTTCAATGCGGGGAGATGAACTTCCTGGCCTTGGAATTGTTGGATAAGGCTAATACCACCGCTTACGGTCATCCTGTTCCGACCAAGGTTCCTTTAGGACATAAAAAGGGAAAATGTATCCTCATTTCCGGCCACGACCTTAAAGATATGGCAAATCTTCTGGAACAGACCGACGGTAAAGGGATTGACATCTATACCCACGGAGAGATGTTACCTGCCCATGGTTATCCCGAGCTAAAAAAACATCGACAGCTTTATGGGCACTTTGGAACTGCCTGGCAAAATCAACGACAGGAGTTCGAGAAGTTTCCCGGCGCGATTTTGATGACCACGAATTGCCTTCAGGAACCCAAAGAAGTATATAAAAATAACATCTTTACCACAGGCATGACAGGATGGACAGGGATACGGCATGTCAAAAATGGTGAGTTTGGGCCGGTCATTAAAAGTGCGCTGGAAATGCCCGGCTTCCGGGAGGATGAAGATAAGGGAAGTGTAATCGTTGGCTTTGGTCATCATACAGTTTTAGGAATTGCCAATCAAGTTATCGAAGCGGTGAAATCCGGAGCCATTAAACATTTTGTACTGGTCGCCGGATGTGATGGAGCAAAACCCGGGAGAAACTATTATAGTGAATTAGTTGAAAAGCTTCCCCCAGATACGGTTGTCTTAACTTTAGCTTGTGGAAAATTCCGCTTTTTCGATAAGAACTTAGGTGATATCGGCGGAATTCCCAGGCTTTTAGACATTGGCCAGTGCAATGACGCTTATTCCGCGGTGAAAATAGCCTTAGAATTAGCCGATGCTTTTCATTGTGAGGTTAATGACCTGCCTCTGTCCTTAATTCTTTCCTGGTACGAACAAAAAGCGGTAGCGATTCTTTTAACTTTATTTCATTTGGGGATCAAGGATATAAGGCTGGGACCGAGTCTGCCCGCATTTATCTCATCCAACGTATTGGAGGTGTTGGTGAAAGAATTCGGTATCAAGCCAATAAGTACTCCCGATGAAGACATTGCCGCCATTTTGGGTAAAAGCGTCATATATTGATCACTTAATTCCCGAGTATTCAGAAAAATTCAATCAAGAAATTGAAAGGCATGAACGAACCGGAGCTGGGCATAACGGCGAATCGTTTTGTGTCTACGATTCACAGAACCCAACCAAAATAGACATCATCTTTAAGGCGCTACTGAAACGTTAAGTAATTTTTACCAAACGTTAGGTGATTGAGACCAAATGTAATAGTATTTGAGATGAATGTCTTAAATTTTGTGGTGCGGCCGGGAAAAGGGCCACATAGTTTAGCGGGTGGAAATCCCGCCTGGTAATCTTAACGACGCTTCCTACCCATCCAGTGCAGCCTCCGCCAACAACCTTTTTTCCCCGGTGATTTCCTGAATCGGCCGGATATCCTGGGTAACTTCCATGGTCCCCATATAGTCTCCTTTTTCGTTGCGGACGGCAAAATAGCGGATATAGACATAGCGCGGCCCCATTTTGATCCAGAAGTCCTCATGATCTTTTCGCCCGGCTTTTCTCGACGATATGAACGCTGGCACGGGGGATGGCAGTTCCGCACATTTCTGCCGATAACCGTTTTTGTCCGTGGAAAGATCCGTTCCTTGCCCTGGGGAAAATATTTGACGGTCTGCCACAGCAAATCCAAATCTTCGGACAAGAGATTCAGATTTTCCTTTCGGTCATCTTTGTGAAAAGTGTCTAGACAATTCACTCATTATAATCCCTCCTCATCAATTATTATAGGCTGAAAACGACCACTAAAAACATTTTAAACCGTTCCACCGCCAGGAGCGCGTGGGGAATTCCGGCAGGCATGACGATGGTTTCTCCTTTTTTTAGCTGAAACTTTTCGCTGCCGATGGTTATCTCCGCCTCGCCATCGATAATATATACCATAGCATCACCGGAGGATGAATGGGAACTGATCTCTTCCCCTTGATCAAAAGCAAATAAAGTAAGACTTAACGGTTTTCCTTGCGCCAGGGTACGGCTGACAACCTGCCCGGTTTGGTATTCCACCAGTGTTTCCAGGGGTAAAGCTTTTTTAAAATCAATGTTTTTGATAAAATGTTGATCCATTTTTTTAAACCTCCTCTGCTTTGATTTGATAACCGTGGGCACGAAAGGCCTCTTTTATTCTATCCAATCCGATTCCTTTCATAGCGGCTCCTTTGGGAAATCGTCATAAAACGTCCCGCAGTATTTAACATGCCCGGATTGGTTATGTCGGTAAACCCTAGTTCTTTCATGATTTCGATGACCTCCGGGTTTTCCCTGCATATTTGAAGACGGTTTTTGAAAAGTTGATTACTATATCCATAAAACATCCCTCCATTTAGATCTTTTACTTGATTAGATTCTACTATATCTAGAAAACTAAAACTGTGATTTGAAACACAGTTTAAAGAAAGGGAGGACACTTGGCTATATTTAATATTGACATTTAAGTATTTAAATACTAATATAATTGCGTATGCAATGAGGAGTTCATAATTGCTGCGGCTAATAATTCAAGAAATTATTTATAGTTTAATATATGAATAAAAAAATCGGTTAATCGTATGCGTGTTGTTTTCAGGTGGAAAATCAGGCAAAACAGGAGGGATGATCAAATGCTCGAACAATTAAACGAAGCCATGGTCAAAGCTATGTTCGAAACCGTACCCTTGGAGATTACCATCATTGATGCGAATGATGAAGTAGTCGGCTGGAACAAGCATGGAGAGCGCTTATTTATCAGGCCGTTGACTTGTATGGGATTAAATTTTCGAAATTGCCATCCCCCACAGAGCTTACCCAAGGTTGAAGCAATCGTAAATGAAATGAAAGCCGGAACACGGGACAAGGCCAGGTTTTGGATTGATCTGCCGGTCCCATTGGGGTCAAAAGGAAAACCCCATAAAATTCTGATTGAATTTTATGCTCTCCGTGATGAACAGGGTAATTATTTGGGTTGCATGGAATGTACTCAAGATGTTGAAGAGATCAGGCATCTGGAGGGGGAGAAACGGCTGCTGGATATTTAAAAAAATTCAGTTCAGTATATCGTATTTAAAGTTACCGGGAAGATAGGTTAATTGGTGGTGCTTATTCTGAAATATTCTTTCATAGCCAGGACGATTATCAAACCGAGACCAAACAAGAAGGTCATGGCCGCTGAAACAATTCCCGAATCATTCGATACTAAGCCGATGAGAGCAGTTATTGCTAATCCAACGAAACCAGACATGGTTGCGGGATATTTTTCGGTTAATTCTTTGATAGAACGGGGTGGGAATCGATAGAGAAGTGGTATTGCTAAAAGGGCTCCAATTAAAATTATCGCCAGCGGCATACTGCTTATCAGACGTAAATTTAGAGCCATTTTCCGGATTACCAAGTCCATGAATACTCCCATCCCATTATTTTGGACCGACAATAACAACTTTCCCAAATGGCTCATCGAACTTTTATAAACGTATAAATCCAAAGCTCCCATTAAAATAAAAATAAATAATGTCAAAAGGCTGAGCCCAACGCTCTCCTTAAAACGGATGGGTTGTTTTAACCACAAGAAATTCGTAATGCCTAAACCCATCAATGCTGTGATTCCTCCGCCTACGTCAGCTCCGAAATGCGGATGAATAAGGATTAAGCTAATGAGGATTGTAGCGGACCACAAAATCTCCCGCCGCCATTGCTTTAAGTTCTGAAGGCTCAAAGCAACTCCCGCAATGTAAGATCCCAACAATATGCCCATATATTCATTTCCGATTCCGTAATACCGGGCGCCGGCGACTACGGAGTACCCTAAAAAAGATTTATGTTCGTAATAACCGTTAAGCAAACCGTCAATAACCATGGTCCCTGTGGTAAGAAATGCGATGAATAAAAGTGTTTTTGATAAGCTTCTCCCCGAAAAGAAATATGAGAATAAAAACAGGATACCGGAAATAAAGCAAGTAAAAATTGTAATCGATTTCCAATTCAAGGGATCAAACAATGCCTCGAGTAAAAAAGCAGCTGGAATGGTAAGCAAATATAAGAAACTCCAAGCTGAAAATTCAATGAATCCTCGGTGTAAATGAAAGACAAATCCTCCGATTAATAATAAAACTACCCCAATCAGCAAATATCCATAAATCGTAAGAACTGGCCAACGGATGGCGTAGTTTTTCATCAATGCGTGCTGATTATCGGCAACTGTACGCCATTTGCCGGGTATGCTTGCGATTGAAAGCATTGTTTTATTTTTAGGATCTTGAAATCTAAAAATAAGCGAGCGGAGATCGTTAAAGGTCAGGATTCCGCCTTTACGGGTGCTGGGAGAATATAAAATTCCTGTTGTAAAATTCAATCCTTTAAGAATGATGGGTGTTAATGCTGAATTCATAACGGTAAGCTGATCCGGTGGCTGAGAAGAACAAATCATTAAAAGAGTATTATTAAAATCGGTTTCGGCGGAAATACGGGAAATCAGATAATCATAGTAATCCGCAATTTTTTGCTGAAAATACTTTTCTTTATCCGAGTTAAAACGACTTTTACCCAAGGTGATCAGAATGACCCCGGCTTGTTCCCGGTAAATCCGGTAATACTTTACGATCATATTGGCGCCGGTTTTTAAATCACCGGTAAGCCTGAAGCGATTATCTCCGTTAATAACCATAGCTGTACAGGATTGGTGAAGCGAATTTTGTTCTTTATTACCAATAAAAACAGTTTTGATTGCTCGTTTCGAAGCAATTTGTTCGATAGTGCGTTGTATAAATGGGTTGGAATTATTAGCCGCCGAGGTTAGCGGGATTCTCACCAATCCGGTTGACCCGGTTGAAGCAAGTTGCTTTAGATTTGGATAATCTGTGGAGAGTTTTTGTAAGTCAAGATAAGGCAGATCAAGGATGACCAATCGCGGTTGTATTGCCACGGAACTGGCTGTAAAAGGAATCATAATCAGAAAAGCTAACAGAAAGAAAAGTGGGACGAAAAGTGGACGTCTTTTTATCATCTGTTCAGACCGTAAGCTGAAATGCTTTCATTGTAACGTCCACATTTATCATCCCAAACTGCGATAATTTTAGTCTAAAATGAATAATCCCGGTACCCTGTTAATTCATTGTTTATATTGCGGTTCTTGCTGCTCAATATAAGCCTGTCGTTGTTTCAGTGTATTAAGCGCTCCGTCAAAGGTTTGGGCCAATTGTTGAAACATTTGCTTGGCTTGTTGGTCCTGAGTTTCCAGAGCATAGGTTTTCATACTGGCGGACACGCTTTCAACACTGGCAATCGCTTTTTGCATTTGAGTTCCAACGGTCATTTTTTCACCTCCTTGAATCGAATTACCCTTTCGGCTTAAACAATAATGCCCCCAAAAAACCAAAGATAATTGCGGCGGATACCCCGGCGCTGGTCACTTCAAAAATTCCGGTCAGAATTCCGATAAAACCGGTACGTTCAGCTTCAGCCAAAGCGCCTTTAAGAAGCGAATTTCCAAAGCTGCTGATGGGAACCGAAGCGCCCGCTCCGGCAAATTTAATCATTGGTTCATATAAACCTAAACCTCCCAATACAGCTCCCGCAACCACTAAGGTACACATGGTATGGGCCGGTGTCAGCTTAAAAATATCCATTAACAACTGCCCAATGACACAGATGCTCCCACCGACTAAAAATGCGAAAATAAATTTCTCCAAAGTATTATCCCCCTAATCCGATTCAATGGCTACCGCATGGGCAATACATGGTATACTCTCCTTTTGCTGATAGGAGAGAGGTGAAAGAAGCGCACCGGTGGCTATTATCAATATTTTTTTCAGTTCACCATTACGCATCCTTTTCAGGAAATGCCCGTAAGTAACTGTGGCTGAGCAGGCGCATCCGCTTGCTCCTGCGAATACCGGCTGGTCTTGCTTATAGATTAATAACCCGCAATCGGTGAACTTTTCTTTGGGAATGTGTATACCATGTTTCTCCAGTAAATCGGCGGCAATTTGGTGTCCTACCCGGCCAAGATCTCCGGTGGCAATCAGGTCATAATATGACGGATCACGGCCTAGATCCCGAAAATGAGCCTCAATGGTGTCCGCCGCCGCCGGCGCCATGGCGCCACCCATATTGAACGGATCGGAGATTCCCATATCGATTATTCGTCCGATAGTCGCCGCAGCCACTTTTGGACCTACTCCATCAGGTGTCAGCATAGCGGCTCCGGCTCCGGTAACTGTCCATTGGGCGGTGGGGGGTTTCTGGGAACCGTATTCGGTGGGATAGCGGAATTGTTTTTCACTGGCGGCATTATGACTGGAGGTAGCAACCAATGCATTTTGGGCATAACCTCCGCTAATTAAGGAACCTGCAATAGCCAACCCCTCCATGGAGCTGGAGCAGGCTCCGTATAATCCTAAGAAAGGCACTCCCAGCGTCCGGGCGGCGAAACTACTGGAAATAATCTGATTCATCAAATCGCCGCAGAGAAACAATTGAACGTCCGCTTTCTTTAATCCCGCTTTATTAATGGCAATTTCGCATGCTTGCTCCAAAAATTTTCTTTCCGCTTTTTCGAAACTCGTTTCCCCCAGCCAGATATCGCCATGAAGAATATCAAAATCTTCCGCAATCGCGCCTTTTGCTTCAAACGGACCACCTACCGTACCGGTGGCCCGGATCACCGGCCGAGGGTCAAAGAGCCAGGTTTGATGACCTTGCAGCATTACATTCCCCCTAAAGCCTTGATGGTTAATTGAATCATTGCCACTAAAAAGGCGGTAAATATCCCGTAAACGATCATCACTGAACTTGCCGGTTCAAACTTTTTGGCGTCAATACCCAAAACCAAACACCTTTTTATCGTAATAAATAGGGTTCCAATCGTTCAAGAAGCAATTTTAGTTTCTCCGCATTCCGGCCATACATGGTTTTAGCTTCCGAGTTTTGCGTTTCCAAAGCAAATGTTGTTAAATCAGCCTGGCTTTTTTCCAGATTGGCATAAAGCATCTCTTTTACTTTAGGCTGTGGTAGATGGATCGCATCATCGAAAAGATCAAGATAAAGATCACCGTAGGAATCGACTTGCCCGATAAAAACATTGTTTAATGGAACGCCCATCTTTTCCAATTGCAGTCTTAACCATTCCCGGTTCAGGCCCATACTGGCCAGGGGTTCATCCAGGATATTTCCATCAAGAATTACGGTTTGCGGTTCGGCCTGAGGAGCGACTTTTTGAGCCAAATCATGGGGAGTAACCGGTTTCCGCCCGGCTTTGAGCAAGACATTGATATCTCCGGTGGTTTCCATGATAGCAAATTCCACATCACTGAGGTTAAAGGCGTTTTTCGAACGAAGCTCCCGTAAAAGTTCCTCCCCGGTAAGCCTTACCCTGAATAAATTTTCCTCCATAATTTTACCGTGTTTGATTAAAATGGCTTCCTTGCCATTCAAAAGATCATGAATCCATTTGCTTTTAAGCGCCAGATAATCCAGAGCAACCGGCAACAAAATCCAAACACCCAACGCCAAGATTCCAAAAAACAAGTTAGGGATGATATTTAATGCGACTAAGGCGGCGATGAGGGCGATCACCACATAACTTGTAAATTGAAAAGCATTCATCCGGGCTGGTTGACGTTTGCTCATCAATCGAATTCCAATAAATGTCAGTATAAACATAAGAATGGAACGTAGTAGAATTATCAGCCAAACTTGCATTATACTCTCCCGATCATAATCCTTTGTATTGCGGTTCTTCGAATTCCAAAACTTTCAACCGCTCCTCCAAATCATTGATAATCTCACCGGTGGCCCTGTCGGCTTCATGAAAGGCCGACTTGGCTTCTTGATCCTGGCTTTGTTCGGCGTAAACCTTTAAAGAGGCATGGACACTTTTCAAAGTGGCCAAACTCTGTTTTACTTGAGAAGCAACTGTCATGATAAAACTCCTTTTCCTGCAATATTATTGATAAACAAAAATTTTTTATTCTCTATTAAGACTGGATATATTTAGAAAAATTCTTAATCCTACCGCCAAAGTCTCCATTTTTATTTTTTATTGGAACCAAGTCGCCGTTAATTCCGTTATAAATGGTAAGAACAATATTTCTCGATGTAATAATCACCAAATATGGAGAATGATGGTTATGTAACATAATTTTTACTTGTTTGCCATGCGAATCATAGTTAAAAAAAATTCAAAAAAGTAGAGGGAGTAACGTCCTGCATCATTGTAGGAAACTAAGTCGTCAATACGGTGTATTCCAAAACACCCGGCTTTGTTAGCTAAGGTTCAGTGAGACTCTATTTTCAGCAAAGCTGGAGATAGAGTTTTTTGTTGGATTGGAAAATGATACTAAAAAATATATTTAAAGGAGTTAATAATGGACTTAAAAATGTATAGTAGTTTACCTTCCAAGAAAAAACATGAATCTGAATATAAAAATAGTTCATTTCGATCTGGCAAACAGCAAAGTAATCTGTCTTTAGTTAACCAAGTTTACCTTAATGGAAGATTAATAATGGCGCACCAGTTTCATGAGGATGATGGGAGTATGGCAACATTAATGCAGATACTCGTTTTCTGCAATGATAATATAAACCGGGATAAGTTTGATGGAAATTCGGATTTGGAGAAGGCATTATTGGATTTTGCCGCTACGAAGGGTTTTCATAAAAAACTATTTGATAAAATTATCCCGAAAATTGCGGAAGTTAGAGTTGATGGTAATCCGGGCACAGTTTCCGCAATTATTGGGCTAAACGGACAATATCGATTGGCAATCAAGGACAAACCCGAAAATTTGTTGAGCCGGTGTGACAAATTATTATTTAAAGGAAAGACCGTTCCATTTACCATGAATATGGTTGCAAAAATTAAAAACGTGTATCAGCGGATGGCTGCTGATAATTTACAAGTAATCATGTTGGCGTTTAAAGACATAGAGAGGCTGCCGGTCGAGCTGGACCCGGTTTTTCAAGTCAATCGCCTCACATTGGTTGGAATGATTGGATTACACGATATTATACCGATTGCGGACGGAGTAATTCAATAAAAAGCCATTGGCCCTTAAGCTGATATATTTTCACTGTAACGTCCGCATTTATCTCCCCAAACAGCAATGATTTTTTGTTCTTGTTCCACATGAATAATCTCGCAGTGGTTGCTGCAATAGTTACATTCAAAAGTCTTCGGAGTAAACTTGACATTTAAATTGTCAAAACCTCTGAATCGGGATTCTTTACCGGTTCTAATCCATTGTTTTCGCGCCAATAACGCCGCTCCAATCGCTCCCATCACGTGATAGTAACCCGGAATCGTAACTGTTGTTTTCAATTCCCGTTCAAAGGCAGCTTTAATACCTTCGTTGGCCGCAACTCCCCCTTGAAAAATAACCGGTTCCGCAAGTTGTTTGTCCCGGGCTAGATTATTCAAGTAATTCCGTACTAATGCCTCACATAAACCATTGATAATCTCGGCTTTGGAAAATCCGAATTGCTGTTTGGCGATCATGTCCGATTCCGCGAATACAGTGCATCTTCCCGCGATCCGTACTTTATTTTCGGCGGTTAACGCTAGAGCGCCAAACTGTTCGATGGGTATTTTCAGCCGTTCCGCCTGGTGATCAAGGAATGATCCGGTTCCCGCCGCGCAAACCGTATTCATTGCAAAGTCAGTCACCACTCCATTTTTGATAATAATGATTTTGGAATCCTGGCCGCCAATCTCCAAAACGGTTCGAACCGTGGGATAAAAATGAACTGCCGCCGCCGCGTGAGTGGTGATCTCATTTTTGATCAGATCCGCTCCCAAAATGGCCCCGGCCAGTAACCGTCCGCTTCCGGTTGTACCGACACCGGCCAAAGTTGCTTTCCCAATTGTTTCAGCCAGAACAGCTACACCTTCCTGAATTACTTGCAGAGGTTGCCCGTCATTCCGATAATAATGAGCGGTAAGCACATTTCCTGCTTCATCGACACCGGCGATATTCGTACTGACTGAACCGATATCAACACCCAAAAATAGCTTTGTCATCAACCGATCTCCCTTTTGATTCTTCAAATCTGGTCCACAGTAACTCAACAAAAGCCTCTAGCCGGATCATATTGTTGATCCAACCCGTTTGTTCGTCGAGTGAAAGCGATAATATGGGTAGTTTCAAATTCGCGGATAAAGCTGGAATAATGCTTTGAGTGACCAGTTCGGGCATGCACCCGAACGGCAATAAGTGGATGATCCCATCAAAACCCATTTGTTTATATTTTAAAATATAGCCGATATTCGTTTTTTCATGTCCCCCGGTGCTATGCTTAAGATAGGAGTCGGCTTGACGCAATAACTGTTTGGGCGGGAAAATACAATGTTTTAGCCAATCGGATATATATTGATTACGAACAACCTCTACCCCTAATTTTGCCAGCTTTTCTTCAAGTTCATTATTCGCGAAACTCTCCGATACGAGATAAATTTCTCCAACCATTCCTACCTTCAAAATTTCTCTCTTATTGTCAACGGGTATACGGGCAATTATTTGATCCACTTCTTTTATGGCTGCTTTTAACTCTTTTAAGTTATTGCAGTTCTCTAAAAGGTTTTGAATCTCCGCCCATTTTCGATTACAAGTTCCCGGGATTTGCTCGTAAGGGCGTAAATGGTTAATTTTCTTCAGGTAATAATCATTGGCAAATATAAGCCGGATAACCAGTTCCAAGGACTTAACAGCCTCCGGAAGCGGGGTCCGGTTACTCAGTTTACGGCATTGCCGAAAAAAGACCCGGAAATCATCCATTGGGGTATCGAAAACTATAACTTCAATATTATGGCCTAGTTTATGCAAGATTCGTTCGCTTAAATTGCCGTAATAGACCGCCCGGCAAGCACCGATAAACCCGGTGGTCACAATTGCTTCCGCTCCGAGCTCCAACGCTTCCAGGTAACTGCCCAGGATAATCTTGAATGGAAAACAAATGAACTCCGGGCTATATTTCGTCCCCAACTCGATGGTTTTTTGACTCGGCCTGGGTGGAATAATGACTTCATGACCAAGCTGTTCAAAAAGTTTCCGATATGCAAATACAGGTCCCAGGTACGGGAAAGTGATTTTCAAACCGCTTTATCCTCCTTTTGCGCCATAAGCATATCGATGAAAGCTTCCAACCGGGTGAATAAATGTCCATCCTCGGTATGTTCATCCAGGTTAATTAATAAAAAGGGCTTTTGACAGTTGCTTGCTTCAATGTTTAAAATCTCGGTGGCCACTGAATCCGGGCCACATCCGAAAGTCGTAACGTAAATGATTCCGTCCACCGCCGGATCCTTTAGAAAATTAAGCCCGGCGCCAAGGAGCATCCTGCCGTAGTTCCAAAACAGGGGCCGTTTTAATCCCGCCAAAGCATGTTCAATCAGTTCGGGTTCGAGCATTTCCCAGGTAGCGATAGCCACCCTAAGCTTATCCAGTTTGCTTTGGAGTCCCTTGCTGATGAAAGGATCGTAAAGACTATAGGCGTAGCCCAGCAAACCGATGGTCAGATGATTTTCCAGTCGTTTTGGAGTGATTCCAATCGTGGCTTCCGGAAGAGTTATTTTAAGCCGGCGGCAATTGGCGAGGATCTTTTTTCCGTATTCCCGGGCTTGTTTTTCGGCCATCTTCATCCGGTGTAACGAATGGGAGTCTATGGACGGAAATTCAGTCACCTGTATGTTGAGTCCATTGCAGATCACTTCGGGAGAAAACAGCCTCTTCTCCTCGAGATTCAGGGTATATTTGACGATCTCCGGTAATCCGATTAATTTGGGACAAAAAAAGTTAGCTTTTTTATGATCCGTCATCCTGGGTAACAGGATATGATCCACCCCTTTCTCAAGGAGATTCAGGACATGACCCATAAAGACCTTGATTGGAATACAAAACTCATGGGGGAGCAATCTGCCACCCAAATCCGCCATTTCTTTGGTGCTTTCGCAGGAGAGTATGGCTTCCATTCCGGAAAGGGTCAAGAACCGTCGCCAATAGGAAAGATTGTATGCCGAAAATAAGGTGTTGGGGATTCCAATTTTTAGATTATCTTGTATCTGTTTCATGATTTTGATTATTACCCGATAAACCGGAAAATATTCTTGACCAGATTTAACACATGAAGTTTAATTTCAATTTTTGAAAGAGGAAAGGAGTATTTCGCGATGATTGACAGTGTTTTGCGCCAAACAGTCTTCCATAATACGGTATTGGATTATCTGATTTCAATTGGTGTACTCATTTTAGGATTCATGAGCATTTGGTTTGTAAAGCGCGTTTATTTACAACGTTTCAAATCTTGGACAAAGAAGACTGAGACTTCAATCGATGATTTTATCGTAAATTCCGTTGAAAAAACTGTTGCCTTTGGCTTATTTCGGTCGCTGTAGCCTTGGCCTCTCAAGCGGTGTTAGGCGATGTCCAACATCAGATCAATCTAAGTATGATGCGGGAGTTTAAGGTGAGGGGCATATCTTTTGCCATTACGGCTCAGAGGTTGTTTGTTCATCAGCAACAACTTACGGAACAGAATCATTCGATAATGATGGAGAAAGAATAAAAGCAACCGTATATTTCAACGATTGCTTTTATTTTAAAAGGGAGGCCGATAGTTGTTATTTTTTAGTTAAAGTAATAAAATAGTTCAAGTCTTCCATTCCAGTATTACTATCTGTTTTCCCACCAACGTCAATCTGCCAATTGAATTTTAGGGTGGTTGGGGCTACTGATTGGGGAGCTTCGGCTTCCCACCATAGATTTATCACATCCCCATCTTCGGTAGAAATTAATAAAGTTACACTTTCCGGATCGAAATCCCCCCAAATTAGACTACTACTCATATTACCAAAAAGATATGGATTACCATTGAAAACAACAGATCCCGTATAAGAAAAGACATCAAACCCATTGATTTGCGTTTTTAGGGGGTCCGCCAGGACAGAGATGGAGATTGGATAACCTTCAAAATCTCCTACCCCCCATCCTTCCGGTCGTACGGGGAGAGTTCCTTCCCATGTTCCAACTAACCAATTTGCGCCAGATTTTACGTCGTTTCCGCCACTTCCACCTCCACAGCCCACAACAAAAACGCTTATTAATAAAAGACCTAGTAAAATCAGGATGAAACGTTGTTTCACAGATATCACTCCCAATTAAAATATTTTATGTTTTAATAATAACAAACCCGTTCTGAACAAAAACTGAACATATCGGCAGGAATAATGAGAAAAATAAGAAAAAAGTGTGTTTCTTTACAGTACAATATAAAATATATAAAAGCAACCGTTATTGATAACTCTTTCGGCAAAAAGTATATTACCGCCTAAAATACATCATTGGCGCATTTAGGCCGCCCACAAAACATTGCTGATTGCCAAAACTCCCGGCTGTTTATTCCGAGACAATCCTGATTAATATATCACACTTGGAATCGCCGGGATTTACTGTGATGACGCCTTTTCGTTGGCCTTTTTGAAAATTAACCATTTTCATGTCTCCCAGTTCACTGGTCTCGATGGTCCAGCCTTTAGCCTCCAGTTCGGTTGCATAATAATCATGGATCTCGCCGGCTGAAGCTTTGGAAGTGAAAGTCGTGGTGGAACCGGAGATTTTTCCGTCTTTGCCTCCCAAAAATCCTCCAATTTCGGAGTTGTGGAAAATGGGTATGTCGTTTGGAAAGTTATCGGGCAAACCGGCGCCGAAGCTCATATTTCCAATTTTTATTTGCTGGCCGCGCTGGTTAACTTGGACTTTCCCTTTGGGAGTCTTAAAAATTTTACCGGTCAGGCCGGCGCCGGTATTGCGAACGGCGCTCCGTCCAAAGCCAAACACCAGACAGGTAATACCGATAATAAACAACACTGCCGTAACGATTCCGGCGACCCGGATGATTTGTTTATCCGGTTTAAACGGCGGGACTTCTTTCATGGAGATCTGTTGATAAGCGATAATCAGACCGGCCATTCCCAAAGGCATGGTCAGGAAGACGCCGACCATAAGAAGGATCGCCCCAATCCCGGCCAAAATCACCATTACTAAACTATAAACCCATAGGATTAATGGATCCGCAGTAAAACAACCGATGCTCCGCTGAAGCGCTTCCACAGGTTTCATTTTTTGGTCGATCACAAAACCGATAGCCAGAAAATAAAGCAGCCCAAGGATGGGTCCGGCTATTATTTGAATAATCCATCCGATGAATGGAATCGATGCGATGACCCAAACAGCCAGCGATGCAGCCCATAACATGATGGTTACCGGGAAGGTGGGGATAAACTGGTTAAAATGGGTAAAGACTTCATTGAACTTTGCTTCTTCTCCCCGCAAAAGTTTTAAGCCAAGGATTATCACTCCCCCGATCAGCGGCCCGGCAAGAATCCCCAAGGTAACTGCAGAGATGATCCCCGTGATAAGGCAGGCTAAAAGGAGTGTAACAAAATTTTTGGCATACAGGTTGAAACTTTGTTGAATATTTTTTCCGATTTCCATGTATTATATTCTCCTCTTGAGTTAGATTCTCTTTCAATATATCAATCCGATTCTTAACAAATTCTAAACATGATCTTACCCATTCAGTGCCGGCAGTTAATCTTTCAAACAATTGGCGGGTTTCATCCCCGGGATCAATCCTAGTTCCTCGGTGAGCAACCGGGTTAATCTGTCATCGATGTGCGGATGAAGCGCCGATGGGCAAGAGGGGCATAGGCGCTCCACGCCGTTTGATGTAACGTTATTCAAGGATGATAATAAAAATATCGTTCAACCCGATATCGTTGTGTGGTTTGTGATCTGGAAAAAGTTGATGAACAAGGGAGATATTACGGGTATACCCTCATTGGTCGCGGATTTTTAAAGGAGCAGAGAACGCCGTTTCCGAGGTGTTAGAGTGGATCAACGTCCCGCTGGAACAGGTGTTTTCGGTGGGATAACCTTTTGTTTCACCCAGGAAATGACCAATAATATGAATGGAATTATAATTTGAAAAGGAACCGAATAAACAGGCCATATTTTGACCGCCCAACTAAACATCTCCATTGGGTTCCGGTAAATCCATACCGCTAACACGGCTGTAAATACTGTTAAGGCCGAAGCAATCATCTTGTAATTGGTCAACTTAAATAATTGGATAAGCCCCGAGGCCGCTGCAAAAAGACAAAGTGCGGTTTTTAGGGCGACTCCAATAAAAAGATTGATAGCCCTTAATGGCTCGAAGCTTAGGTTGGGAATTAATTGGGCGATAATATACGGAGTATAGTAAGCGCGTTTGAAAAGACCCGGCCCTAAAATTGACAGATCCCGGATAATATTGTTTAAAAAAATCAGACAGATAATAGTAAAAACCAGATAAGAATATTTATAAATTTTTTCTTGTTTATTGAGATGGGGAATGATCATTAAAAAACCACCGTTTCTCCGAATGGGAAAATTAAGGTACCAAAAGCGGCATTGATCATTGGTTTGACACCGTGTTCCAGGACAGGCAGTATCAAGGAAAAATCATATTTGGGTAAGAGAGCAATCAAAGCGATAATGAGTGGAATGGGAATAATCGGCACTAATAACTCTCCACCCACCCGGGCGATAACTTCCAGGCCGCTTCGTAACCCATAAATAATCAACAGAATTAAGCTGATGATGATAACTGGCATGGGTGTCAGGGGATAGGTGGTCGCGACCATAAATTCGCCAAAATTTCTGGTTACCAGGGCGGCGAGGTGAGTAAACCAGATATACATGATGGCAATAAACCCGCCGGCATATTTGCCGAAATGGTTCAGCAAGATCTGGATTAGGTTTTGGCCGGGGTTTAATCTTGATAAACCTATATAAATAGTTATTAATCCTAGGCCTCCAGACCAACTGATGATTACTGCCAGCCAAGCGTCCCTGCCTGCGCCGGTAGCTGGGTTGATAATGATCGAACTTCCGTAGAGAAAACTAAACATGAGTAAGCTGAATTGAAGGTTAGATATTTTCACCCTATTTTCATGGTTCATTTTAGCAGATGGACTCCTCGCAGTATTCCTCCAATAACCTCCGCCGGACTTAAAGGCCGAATGTCCAACGATAGTAAAATACCGATAGTTAAACTAAAAAACATAATCAAGAAGTAAACCGATAGATTTTTAAAATTATTTTTTTTTAATTCCTTCAGATCAAGAATAAGAACTCCTAGAATAGCCGCTAAAATAAATAACATTGTCTCCGCCTTTTCGGGAACTTTTTTAATTCATCTTAGTTTTAGAGAGTTTTCAATCAAACCGGTCCCGACAAGTTTGGACTGGACCGATATTTGAACAGGTATTTTCCCGATTTCCCCGTCCCAATGTTTCTTGACTTTTTTCCAAAATTTTGGGTAGTATTTTTCGGTAAGCTCCCCAAATCCGAAAATATCGCAATGATACTTTTGATGAGCCAAACTTATCGTCCGTTGAATTTCTTTTTTTATCTCACGGTTACTTGCGGAAATTATTTTATCAATATTCGCCTTTTTCGAAAAATCAAAAAACCCGCTTTCTTCGGAGATAGTTGTTTCCGCTTTCACGTGAATGATAAAGCTTGGCTTCTGATCTTTCCATTTCATATCCAACCGGCTTTTTGAATTATTTACAAAGATGGTTACATTATTCCCCGGATCCAGTGGATTTCGTATTAAAAATCCAATATTGGTTACTTTGTCACTGGCAAATAAGAACCCGCGGGTTTCCGACCGGTTAAGCCAACCCGCCAACTTTTCGTTTTTAAATACAGCAGCGCCTTGAGTAATTAATCGATCACCCTTTTTTTCAACCACGCCGACAACTGCTTCTTTGCCTTCATTTTCCATATCCTTAATTAGGTCTATCAACATTTTTTTAACGGACAAGCTATTAACCTGTGGAGAACCTATTAGTTGAACAGAAGGGTTGTCAGTGAGCAGTGTTTTAGTTTCAAGAATGTCTTGAGCGGTGCCCTTGGCAATTAAAATAACCGACCTAAATCGCGATTCCAGCCGCCTTTGCGATATATCCAGAAAACTACTCATACCATCCCTGGCTAGTTTTTCGCCGATAACATATACCCCAAAAGTAGCGGAAAATCGTTTGGACGGTATCTCCGAATACATGGTATGAAAGTTTATGTTAAATGACTTTCCTGTCCTGGAAACAACCCCAAAGGTTTTTTCACCGCCTCCGCCTCCACCATTGAGTCTAAAAGCTTTGGGAATAATAAATTGAGCTGAGGACACATAATTACCATCTTCTGTTTTATCAAAACCGATTGCCGAGACAATTGCTATGTCCGCTAAATCTATATTACCCCAACAACCGGTGATAGAGATGATCAAAAACATTCCAATGACAAGTAATTTCCAATGATTCATTCGCATTTTTTCCATCATGAAGCCTGCCTGGTTCCATCTTTTGAACCGGATTTCTTCTCACTGGTAAACATCTTC
This sequence comes from Bacillota bacterium, assembly GCA_023436305.1. Lineage (GTDB taxonomy): Bacteria > Bacillota > UBA4882 > UBA8346 > UBA8346 > JAEZJQ01. The sequence goes on along the minus strand of JAEZJQ010000068.1, from coordinate 17,250 downwards.
GGCCGTAACACCATTGCCCAGGCCGGCGCCAGGAGGGTTGAATCGTGCAAATCTTTAATATGTAACGGAGAAAATGGAGTTAGATATGGAACTCCAAATGTTCTTAAGGAGGCCAGGTAAATTAAAATGGCTGTTCCTATCTCGGCTATACCTAAAAGCCCCATAAAATTGGCCGCGGCTATAATAATAAGCCGGATAACGGTCAAGGCTTGAATCAAAGGCGCCACGATTAAACCACAAATGGCAGTGATTGATGTGATGATTACCAAAGGAGCACTGGCAATCCCGGCCCTAACCGCCGCTTCTCCCAGGACGATGGCCCCCACGATTCCTATAGTGGGGCCGATTGGTTTTGGTAAACGGATTCCCGCCTCTCTTAAGAATTCAAAAGTAGCACCCAGGATTAATGCTTCAAAAAAAGCCGAAAACGGTATACCTTCCCTCGATGCAGCCATAGTCATAATTAACTTAAACGGAATCACCGCTTGATGAAAAGAAATCAAGGCTACGTAAAACCCGGGCAAAAGCGTTGAAATGAGGATCGCCGTCAACCGTAGCAATCTCATCATTGAGGCATAAACCGGAGTGGCATAATAGTCATCCGCTGTTTGGAGCGATTCGACCAATAAATAGGGAACCGTCAGTACTACCGGTGTCCCGTCACAAATGATGGGGACCCTGCCTTCAAGCAGCTTGGCGGCAACTTTTTCCGGTTTTTCACTATTACCCACCAATGGAAAGAGAGGAATGGAACTATCTTGAATAAAGTGTTCCAGATCCCCCGAATCCAAAATTTGATCGGTATCAATCTTTTTTAACCTGGATTTGACCTCCTCGATGATGGATTCATTGGCAACTCCTTTGAGGTAACAGATGCGGATCTCGGTTTTGGTCTGGAGTCCCAAGGTCATGGGTTCAAATTTGAGGTTGGATGTTTTAAGCCTTTTCCGGAGGAGAATCATATTGGTTTGAAGGTTCTCCACAAAACCTTCCCTGGAACCACGGAGCGTAGTTTCAGTATTCGGTTCTTCAACCTTTCTGCCAACGGAGGATCTTACACCCGCCTTTAACGCGTAGCCTTCCCCATCGACAAAGATAATCGCGTTCCCGGATAAAACCGCTGCCACAATTTGTTTAAAATCGTTGATCTCTTCGAGCATACAGTTTTCGATGATTGTTTTTTTAGAGTCCCCAGTAAGGATATACCTTGAAGATTTTTTCCACTGAGTCTCGATAAAATCGGCTGAATTACATCTTGATTAAGAATAACCTTATCTACAAAACCATCAATAAAAGCTATAAAAACAGAAGCTTGGATATTCAGTTGACTATCAATGGCTACTTCCCGGAGTATAAAGTCACTGCAATCAATAAATTCATGTTTTAACCGGACTTGAAGAGATTTAGCAGAATCTTTCGTTTGATTTTCAGCGGTATCTAAAATACTACCCTGATTACTTCGGGATACCGATTTAAAGGACTTTTGTCCACTAATTTTTATCGGTTTTTTAAAGTGATTTTTAGTTTTGGAATTCATTAAATCTCCATGAAAAATTCCCTTCGTAACTTGCGCACGCGCATAAGTCCTGAATCAAATAAATACTTAGGGAAAATTATTCGAACGAAAGGATTAAATAATAATTTTTCCATAATTACACAAATTATACCAACTGTACCAGGAATTAAAATAACTTGTAGAGATTATTCTTTATATTTTTTAGAACGATACCGATAATTAATTCAAGAATTTTCTTATTTGAGGTTTTTTTAAAATACCGGTGAGGTGTTAGACATCCTCGGAAGGACAATGAATGAATTTAGACCTTCACATTCCATTGTATGAGCTTGTCGAATGTCTGGCGGAAGCCATTGATTTAATCAGTCCGGAATTATCCAATCACCATAAACAGGTGGCCTATATCAGTTTAAACATTGCCAAGGAAATGAATTTAAACTTCAAGGAACAAAATAATCTAACGTTGGCGGGTCTTCTGCATGATAGTGGCGGATTAGCCATTAAGGAGAGGTTGAAGGCGTTACGGTTCGAAGTGGATTCACCCTATCAACATGCGGAATTAGGTTATCGCCTGTTTCATAATTTTAAACCGTTAGCTCCAATAGCCAAACTGATAAGATATCATCATTTGCCTTATGAAGAATTTACCAAAACCGGCGCCCACTTCTTATCCGAGCCGGTTCTTCGGGGAAGCTTCATTTTGCATCTCGCGGATCGGATTTCGGTTTTAGTTGATCCCCAAAAAAACATTCTGGGACAGGTCGATGGTATCCGCCGTCGAATTGCCGAATATTCCGGAACAATGTTTGAACCGGACGCAGTCAACCATTTCCTCAAACTTTCCCGAAAAGAATTCTTTTGGTTGGATTTGATTTCCCCGTCAATTAATACATTTCTTCAAGAAAGTGCCAACTATTTTACGATTGAATTAAATCTTAAATTGCTAACCGATTTGGCGAAACTTTTCGGCCAAATTGTCGATTTTCGGAGCCGGTTTACCGCTATGCATTCGAGTGGAACGGCGGCCTGTGCCCAAGCTCTGGCCGGATTCGCTAACCTTTCCGAACAGGAAGGCCAAATGTTAAAAGTGGCGGGTTTCCTTCACGATCTCGGAAAAATTGTAGTGCCGGAGGAACTTTTGAATAAAGAACTGCCGTTAACCGCCCATGACCGCAATATCATAAAAAGCCATCCATATTATACCTATCGTTTATTAAAAAAAATCAGGAGATTTGAACCCATATCCTCATGGGCCGCACACCATCATGAGAAACTAAACGGGTCAGGGTATCCATTTCACTTGGACTCCCCCAATTTAGTATTGGGTTCCCGGATTATTTGTATTGCCGATATTTTCGCCGCGCTCACTGAAGACCGGCCATACCGGAAAGGAATGTCTCCGATGGAATCCCTGGATATCCTGTCCAAGATGGCTGACTGTGGTGAAGTTGACGGCAATCTGGTTGCTTTGTTAACGAACCATTCCGATGAGATCAACCAAATCCGGATTAACGCTCAAAATGAGGCAATTCAGGAATATACCCAATTCTGGCACGCTCCCATGGAGAGTTTTTTGGAAAATCTTACTTCCTTAAAGGAAGGATACCGGGAAATCGGAAGGCCGATTGGTTAATTTGTTTGATTGTTAATCATGAATACTTTCCAAGGGATTGGTGAATAATCTAATTAACACAATTTGGGAGAGCATCATGGAAAAAGAAGCGTTATTATCCCGGTTAAACTGGTTTTACAGCCTGGAACTCAACCAGGTGGATTTATATATGGCGCAAAGTAAAACTTTTGAGGGCAGTTATGAAAGTATAGTTTTCGAACGCACGGCATATATCGAACAACAGCATGTGGACAATATCGCCGCCAAAATTAGAGAATTGGGCGGGACACCCACCAAGTTCGGCGATGTAATCGCACCGCTTCTTGGGGAAATTGCCGGGGGATTGATATCATTTACCGGTATCGAAAATACTTTAAAAGCAAATATTTTGATTGAACGAAAAGCAATGAAGGATTATACGGATTTGCTTAATACCATTGGAGATGAATATGGCGAAGAGCTAAAAAAAATACTGCAACATAATCTGGTGGACGAAGATGTTCATACCGCTTGGTTTAATGAAAGGCTCCAGGATTATGACAATGCGGTGCTGGTGGATTCGTAAATCGCGAAGATTTTTTTGTTACTCCAAGTAAGTTAAGTAATGTTCACAAAATGAACCGGAAGGGGCTGCCCCGTATTAGACAGCCTTTTCACATTCTGTTTCATCCAAATCGACCCTCCGGAAACACCTTCTTAGCCGATTTACCGGTTTCGAATCAAAAGGATTTTACGTAATTATTTTTGTAAGTTTTCGATTCTTTGGGATAATATTTTCCCCTCTTCCTCGCTTGAAAACGGGACCCGTTCAATCATCAAACGGCCGGAATCGATCCGCGCCGTAAAGTGCGCTCCCGGTTTGAGTCCCAGACCAGCCACCACGGTATCCGGGATCGTTAATTGATTGGACTCATTCATTTCCAGAATATATTCCATAAAATAAATCACCACCCGTTGTCGATTGAATCTATTTTGTACCGCCTATAAAAATATATGCGGCTTACCACCATTCCGTTTTTTTTGATTTACGTCATCGGCGGTTTGGATTTTCGTTTTGGATGGTCTGACAATCCGGTGTGGTTTCATTTATTGGGAGTCCTTTTAATGTTGGCCGGTCATGCCGTCTTTAGTTGGGCCATGATCTCCAATCAGTTCTTCTCGACCATGGTCCGGATTCAGGATGATCGGAATCATAGTGTTACTTCGGCGGGTCCGTATAAAATCGTCCGTCATCCCGGATATGTGGGGTTTATAATCCAAACCATATCCACCTCGTTCATCCTCGGATCAATCTGGGGAATAATCCCAGCCGGAGCATTATGTGTTTTATTCTTTATCCGTACCGCATACGAAGATACCACACTGCGGAAGGAATTGAACGGATATCGGGAGTACGCGGACAAAGTCCGTTACCGGTTGATTCCGGGAATTTGGTGAACCACAAAGGGGCTTGTCAAAAGTATTTTAAATATAAGAAGATCTAAAATAAAGATATGCAATATATATAGTAATTTGCTTTTGAAGGTTGCTATTTATTAGGACAGCCCCTTGGATACCGCTATACCGCGAAAAAATGGTTCCCGATTTTATTCACAACCGGGCGGGACCAGATCCAGCGGGAGGTGGTTTTGGCGGGATTATAAAAATATACCGCTCCGCCGGTGGGGTCCCAGCCGGACACAGCCAGCCGGGCAGCCTGGATTGCCTTTGAACTGGGCGTCATCCAGATCTGGCCGTCACGTACCGTGCAGAATTCTCCGTGTTTGAACACTATCTGCGATAGAGTTTTCGGAAAACGTCTATCTTGCAGGCGGTTGAGCAAAACAGCTCCAACCGCTACTTGCCCTTCCAACGGTTCTCCCCGAGATTCGGCGTGAATTACCCTTGCCAAAAGATAAATGTTCGGTTCATTTTTTGGGCCACTCCGGTGTTGTACCGGGGTGGATTGTTTATTTTGCGCCCAAGGAACCGGATTGTTCCGGTAGGCTTCCTCTGGCTTTATTGGAATTTGGCCAAAGTTGTAAGTTCTTTTCCCGGGAATCAAGTTATCGGGATTATCCGGCGTTTTTTTAAGCACGGATGGTTTTCCGATGGAGCGTTTTACCACCGCAAGGTTTGGTGGTTTTTGATTTGTAATTATCGATGTAAGAAAAATCACCGGAAAAGATAAGGTAACGCCGGCGAGCATTAAACCGGCCATCCATCGGCTTGTTTTGTGATTTCGAATGCGGGTCAACATCTTATCCCTCCTATCTGCCAAAAGTATATCATGGAATAAGGGCGGAACCCATTTGTAATTATCGGTGTTGGAGAAAAAATAATCCATAATTCGCCATTCGACATCATCGGTAATATTGTGAATCTTGATACCGAGTGTAATTTAGGTATATTCCCGGCGTGATATTGAAAATTCATATGGATTTAACTTAAAATTGACAGGAAATCAACTTCATGTCCCGAAATATATAACACGAAATATATTTCCTCAAAATAATTCTATTTTCGGCAGGTGAAAACATAATCTATTTGTTAAGGAGGTGTGTGTCATCGACTTGATTGGATTCTCCGAACCTGGTTTTTGGCTGGTGGCTGCTGTTGTCTTAGGGATCGTCGAAGCCTTTACGGCGGGTCTGGTTACCATATGGCTGGTGTTCGGGGCGCTTGCGGCCTGGTTGGCGGCTATCCTGGGCTTGCCGTTCCTTGCCCAATTAATCATTTTTATAATCGTCTCCTATGTGTTGCTTATCACGACCCGGCCTATTTTGAAAAAATGGTTAAGCCGGGAGGTTGTTAAGACCAATGCCGACCGGTTGATCGGCCAAATCGGGTACGTCACCGAGAAAATCAACCGCCTTGAGGGAGTGGGACAGGTAAAGGTGGCCGGACAAATATGGTCGGCTGTCCCGGCGGCTGGAAACGAGATCGAACCCGGGACCAAAGTCCGGATCGATGAAATTGTAGGCGTTAAACTCGTGGTAACTCAAATCGATACATGAAGGAGAGTTGACTATGAATATGAATACTATTTGGGTCCTTATTTTGTTATTTATCGGTCTTATCATCATCATCCGCAACATCAGAATTGTACCGCAAGCGCAGGCATTCGTCATCGAACGTCTGGGCGCCTATTTGACTACCTGGCATGTTGGATTGCATTTTAAAATACCTTTCATTGACCGGGTAAAAAATTCCGTATCGTTAAAAGAACAAGTTATTGATTTCAAACCGCAACCCGTGATTACCAAAGATAATGTTACAATGCAAATCGACACGGTGGTTTTTTACCAAATCACCGATCCCAAACTATATACCTATGGCGTGGATTATCCTTTATCCGCTATCGAAAACCTGACCGCCACCACGCTTCGGAATATCATCGGCGATCTGGAACTGGACCAAACCCTCACCTCCCGTGATACGGTGAATACCAAGATGCGGAGCATTCTGGATGAGGCCACCGACCCGTGGGGGATTAAGATTAACCGGGTGGAATTGAAAAATATCATCCCGCCGCGGGAGATCCAAGACTCCATGGAAAAGCAGATGAAAGCGGAACGGGAACGGCGGGAGGCCATTCTCCGGGCGGAGGGCGAGAAAAAGTCCGCGATCCTGGTGGCCGAAGGCCAGAAGGAATCCGTGATTCTGGGGGCTGAAGCCAAGAAGCAAGCGGTAATCCTGGATGCAGAGGCGAAAAAGGAAGCCGCCATCCGGGAAGCCGAAGGCCAGGCGGAAGCAATCCTAAAGGTGCAACAAGCCACCGCTGAAGGATTGCGGATGCTTAAAGCGGCCGAACCGTCACAGGAAGTCATTGCATTAAAATCTCTGGATGCATTTGCCAAAGCGGCAGACGGCAAGGCCACCAAGCTCATTATTCCTTCCAATATCCAGGGAGCAGCCGGAATGGTCACCGCCCTCGCTGAAATGTTGAAAGACAGCCAGCCCGAAGAAGAAAAGAAATAGGTATTCGATTTTACGGTAATTTCGTGGATTTAATATCATTCAAACCATAGCAACAAAAAACTCGCTGGCACAGCGAGTTTTTTGTTAAGAAAAATAATATCCCCGTTATGAAAGAGGTTTACATCTATTTTTCGGAGTTCAACCCGGCTACTTTCTTTCGGCTTGGGCAGCTTATCAATATTTAAATCCGCCGCAATCAAAATCATATTCCTGTTCGGATAATTGCTTGAATAATTTTTTGCCCAGATTCCCGGATGCGCTTGCCAGTGAAATTTTCATGATTCACACTCGCGCCGAACTTGGCGCTTTGGCCGCGCTCCACGATGATTACTTGGGGAAAATTAATCAACTGTTCGAAAAAATTGAAAGAACGGATCTTCTTCGCTATTCCGATCCCCGGTTAACCGCGTTAGTCATTTACAAAACTGCCATACCTTTGCTGGAAACGTTACAGAACCTGGATGATTTTGATTGCTTATTTATCAGCAGCATGAAGAGCCTTATTTTTAAAAATATCCCTTGATTTTACAATAATCGTTTAAGATAATTTTTAAATTGCCGATATTTATATTGATTTTCTTTTCGAAATCATCCCGGAGAAAAGGAGTTGACAACATGATTTTTACTGATGAATTGATTTACAGCAGACTCGAAGAAAATCAATATGCAACGTTAGTGACAATGGGCGAAGCCAAGCTTAGCTCCAGGACTATGACCTATGGTTTTCTCCCCTCGACAGGAATTTTTATGCTTACTCACAAAGGAAGCAATAAATTGGAGGATTTGGCCAACCATCCCGAAGGGATATTGCATCTTGCCAAAATTGAAGATGAAGTCACTCAATCGTATGATATTTCAGTTTACGGCCGGCTTGAAAGATGTGAAAGCTCATCGCCGGATTATGAGGTGGGAATACGAATCTTGGGAAAGAATAACCCACAGGTTCTCTACTTACTAAATTCGGATGCTAAAGAAGATTTCGAATTATTATTGTTTCGGATTATTGAGATAAATGGTTCTACCTATTATCAAAGTATTAATGGAATCCCAAAAACAACCATTAAGGGGTGCATTTAAGTGGCGGAAAAAGGGTTCACATTGGAACTTATTGATGAGTTGAAAAACGCGTTAATAAATATAAAAAAAATCTACCCGATGTATGTTTCCCAAACCGATAAACTAATCCACGCCATCGATTCCTATCAAAAAGATAATGTTCCTGCATTCCCTGAAATTCTGAAGAGTTTGGATATGTATATTGATGGTTTGGCCGAAATTACACCCGAAGATGCTCATCCGGTATCGGAGTCTGTGAAAAGATGCTGCCGTGAATGCATGTTTCATCTCGATGATTGCTTTGTAAACAGTATTTATTTGATATTTAAATCAATCGAATTGGGCGAACACTTAAAACCAAATAAAATTCGGCCTTCTTTACGCATGGACTCAGCGCAAAAGATATTTCAAAAGTTCTTACAAAACAAACCCAAAGAGATGGATCCAGGGCCGAATTGAACAAAACGGTAACGAAAAGCCCGCTGCTTGGAGGGTAAAAAAATAGCCTCGTTTGCACGAAGCCAAAGATAAAGCTATTTGATTAAAGCGTTTTTAAGGCTATAACGCGATTTCACCTGTTTCGCCGGTGCGGATTCGGACCACTTCATCGATGTTTGAGATGAATATCTTGCCATCGCCAATCTCACCGGTGCGGGCTTTTTCAATGATAGTTTTCTTGACCGCCTCCGCTTCGCTATCCTTTACCACGACTTCCAGCTTAATCTTGGAGATGAGGTCCACGTTATATTTCTCGCCCCGCCATTGCTGCATAATTCCTTTTTGTTTCCCGTGGCCTTCAATTTCGGAGATCATCAACCCCGAGCATCCTATATTTTCCAAAGCGTTTCGAACCTCATCCAACTTTTCAGGGCGGACTATTGCGATAATATGTTTCATTTATCTCCCCTCCTGTAACAATGTTTTACCACCGGTCGAAACTGAAGTTCCTCCGGCATTTCCGATATACGAGTATGCCGGTTTACGGGTGAGGAACTCCGGATATGCGGTATTGCCGTGTTCACCGATATCCAATCCTTCAATCTCCTCTTGGAGACTAACCCGAATACCCATGATGACTTTAATAGCGAACCAGGCTACCAGTGAGAGGACGAATACAAATGCGGCAGTGGCGAAAGCACCGGTTAATTGGGCGGATAAGAGTTTGAAACCACCGCCGAAGAAAAGTCCGTTGCCGGTTGCCGTACCAGTGATACCGTCTTGGGCAAACAAACCCACCGCTAATGTCCCAAATACGCCATTTACTAAATGAACCGACAGTGCGCCCACCGGGTCGTCGATCTTGACACGGTCAAAGAAGATAACGGAGAGGACGACCAGGATACCGGCGATTGAGCCGATAATCAGTGAGCTTCCAACACTTACAAAGGCACAGGGCGCGGTGATTGCCACTAATCCTGCCAGACAACCGTTAAGAGTCATTCCTAAATCGGGTTTACCCAATATCAGCCAGGCAAGGATGGTTGAAGTCAGTGTCGCCGCGATTGCCGCCGTGTTGGTTGTCATCAATACATGGGAGATTGCTTTTGGATCGGCGGCCATGGTGGAACCGGGGTTGAATCCGAACCAGCCCAGCCAGAGAACGAATACGCCGATGGTGGCAATGCTCAAATTGTGGCCGGGGATCGGGTGAATCTTTCCATCTTTCATGTATTTTCCAAAACGTGGGCCTAAAACCAGAATTCCAGCCAATGCCGCCCAACCGCCTACGGAGTGAACCACCGTCGAACCTGCGAAATCAAACATACCTAATCCGGCGAGCCAACCTCCGCCCCAGATCCAATGGCCGACGATGGGATAAATTACAATAGCCATAATAAACGAGAATACGATAAATGATTTGTACTTAATCCGCTCGGCAACCGCTCCCGAAACAATAGTGGCGGCGGTTCCGCAAAAAACCAACTGAAAGAAGAATTTGGCAAGAAGCGGAACCCCGGTCCAGGATATGGCGGAGTAAACTCCCTTGTAAGCTTCTCCGGTGGCCGGCGAATTATCGGCTCCATTAAGGAAGAACAATCCTTTCAATCCAATGAAGGGATTCCCGTCTCCAAACATGAAACCCCAACCAAGCGCTAAAAATCCAAGTGATGAGATAGCAAATACAATAAAATTCTTGGATAGGATATTCACGCAGTTTTTAGCGCGGTTAAAACCAGATTCCACCATGGCAAATCCAAGATTCATAAAAAAGACCAGCATTGCGGTGATTAAGACCCATAAGGTATCTAAAACGATTTTGGTGTCCATTTCAATTACTCCTCCTTTATTGATTAAGAATGGTAAATAAAAATTGGCAAAAACAGCCCTCCTTTGCGTCACGTTAATGTTATAGCCAAACAGCTTATTGCACATATATTAACATATACTTTACATCATTTCAATGATAATACGTTTAAAATACAAAATACATGACATATAGCTTACATTAATATGAAACAACTTATTTTCTCAGAGTGAGATGGCCGTGTTAGAAGGAGGATGATGGGTAATGTTACTGGTTTTAATGGAAATTAAATTAATTTTGCGGGAAATTGCCGCTAAAATTCGACATAGGTTTCCACTGATAATGACTATAATTTACTTGTAAGAAATCGTTCTCAGTTATTTGACAATTGATAATATAATAGGTTTGATGGAATAATGCCGATTTCAACAAGATTTTGGTGAACTGGAGAGAAGGAACGGGGGATTGATGATGTTAAACAATTGTGAAAGAGATGGATTTTTAATGGAAAATTATCATATAGATCGTGTTCCGAAACAGGAATGCTTTTTTTTCGATTCCAATAAGAAAAACCAACCGAATGTTTTTGATAACATCCGGTTTGTATTAAACGCGAACAATCACCAGATGCAAATGCTAGCCCAGCGTAATGGATTCAATGATTTTAAAGAAATGGTGGAAACGTATTATGCGGTCTCCCATTTGTCATTTCAGGATGTTGAAGGTGATCTGGAGCTGCTTTGTAATATTATTTTATAGATATTAATTCATTGAGCCAAACGGTGGAAAATTCAATCCGTTTACTCCTTCATGTATTTTTGAAAAGCAGGTTTCATTTCGAAACTTACCGGCAGGATTTTTATGGATAATAAAGAATCTTACTTTAACATTGGAGTTTTTAATCCTAGGAGTCTGTGCATGTAACACTTTTTAACAACTTTAAACCACTATTATATTGTATTAAAATATGTCACCTTATACTAAATACGCTTCAAAAATCGATTAGCCGCACAGACTCCTAGGTATTATTCATCACGAACGTTGGAGAGGAGTAATCCTTATGAAACTAAATTATGGGAAATTCAGGTTATTCGGTAGTGTATTGTTGGTAATTTTGATAATCTTAGCAACCACCATCTTCGCCGATAATAATATCTTGAATCGGGTGAAAACTTTACAAGATAGTGTTCAGAATAAAGGGAAAAAAGATCCCCAAAAAACTGTCGCCGGTTTAAAAGAAGCTCTAGAGATCGGGACTAAAAATGCCGTGAATCTTACCGGGCAGGTGGATGGCTATTTCGCCAATCAAGCCATTAAAATTCTCATGCCGGAAAAACTGCGGAATGCCGAAAAGGTACTGCGTGACCTAGGTCAAGGCGCCAAAGCGGATGAATTTATTTTGTCCATGAATCGGGCCGCCGAACGTGCCGCCCCCGACGCCAAGAATATTTTTTGGGATGCCATCAAACAAATGACATTTCAAGATGCTTTCAAGATTCTTAATGGAAATGATACGGCGGCCACCGATTATTTTCGTGAAAAAACCTATCTGAAATTGGAAGCATCCTTCAAACCGCCAGTAACCAAGGCCATGAATGAAGTAGGGGTAACCCGGTCATACAAAGAACTGACCGACAAAATCAAAACCATTCCCTTGATTAAAATAGAAACGGTGGATATTGATAAATACGTGGTGACTGGAGCATTGGATGGTTTGTTTTATATGCTGGGACAAGAGGAAAAAAAGATCCGCAAAGATCCGGCGGCACGGGTTACCGATTTGCTAAGGGAAGTTTTTGGAGGAAAGTAAAGGTTGAAGTGGCGAGGTACTTTGGTTGCGGAGAATTTAAAGTTGTTGTATAATCAGGAACAGAAACTTGTACAATTCGGATGGATCACACTTGAAAGACAATATCGAACTTCAGGATTTATCGGGTGTGTTTTCAACTCCGGGTTAAAATACAGAAATCAAAATATAAAGGAGAGTCCGGATGTCTGACCCTAAAATAATTGCAAAAGCATATAATCCGAAAGAATTCGAGGAACGGATATATCAAACGTGGCTTGACAAAGGGTATTTCAGAGCGGAAATTGATGCTTCCAAACCCAAGTTCACCATTGTAATACCGCCGCCCAATGTGACCGGACAATTGCATATGGGTCATGCGCTTGACAATACATTACAAGATATTTTGATCCGTTGGAAAAGGATGCAAGGATTTGTCACATTGTGGCTCCCGGGAACCGATCACGCCAGTATCGCCACCGAGGCCAAGATTGTGGAAAAATTGCGCAGTGAGGGAACCCATAAAAAAGCCATCGGCCGGGAAAAATTTCTAGAAATGGCCTGGGATTGGAAAAAACATTATGGTGGACGAATTATTGAACAGTTGAAAAAACTTGGTTGTTCCTGCGACTGGTCTAGGGAACGATTCACTTTTGACGAAGAATTTTCTAAAGCGGTACTTACCGTTTTTATCACACTATATCGTAAAGGGCTTATTTATAAAGGGGAAAGGATTATCAACTGGTGCCCCAAATGCCGGACTTCCATCTCTGATGAGGAAGTGGATTATGAAGAGAAAAATGGAAATCTGTGGCATATAAAGTATCCCACCCCGGATGGCGGTGACGGGATCATCGTAGCCACAACCCGGCCGGAAACCATGCTCGGGGATACCGCGGTGGCGGTGAACCCCGATGACCCACGATATCGCCATTTAATTGGGAAAACAGTCATTGTGCCGTTAATTAACCGGGAAGTTCCCGTCATTGCCGACTCCTATGTGGAGATGGAATTTGGAACCGGCGCGGTAAAAATCACCCCAGCCCATGATCCCAATGATTTTGAAGTTGGGTTACGGCATAATTTGCCCATAGTGAAAGTTATGGATGATGGGGCGATAATGAATGAAAATGCCGGAAAATATCAAAAAATGGATCGGTATGAAGCCAGAGAGTTAATCGTCAACGATTTAAAGTCGCAACAACTGCTTGTCAAAATCGAAGAGCATACCCATAATGTCGGTTCTTGCTATCGCTGCTCCACGGTAATCGAACCGGTGATTTCCGAGCAATGGTTTGTAAAAATGAAACCTTTGGCCGAACCGGCAATCGAAGTGGTACAAGACGGCAGAATCAAATTTGTTCCGGAAAGATTTTCGAAAATCTACTTTAATTGGATGGAAAACATCAAAGATTGGTGTATTTCGCGCCAATTGTGGTGGGGGAACCGGATTCCCGCTTACTATTGCGAAAAATGCCACCATCTGATGGTTGAAGCCGAAATGCCCAAAGTTTGTGAAAAATGTGGCAATACCGGGATTTATCAGGATGAAGATACGCTTGACACTTGGTTTAGTTCGGCGTTATGGCCCTTTGCCACTTTAGGATGGCCTAAAGCGACCGATGATTTAAAATACTTTTATCCCACCGATGTTTTGGTCACCGGATATGACATTATCTTCTTCTGGGTAGCCCGGATGATCTTCTCGGGTATGGAGCATATGAATGAAAAACCGTTTAGTCACGTTTTTGTGCATGGAATCGTAAGGGACTCGCAGGGGCGAAAAATGTCCAAATCACTGGGAAATGGCATTGATCCCTTAGAGATCATTGCAAAATATGGTACCGACGCTTTACGGTTTTCTTTGGTTTTAGGAAACTCGCCGGGTAATGATATTCGTTTTTCTTCCGAACGGGTAGAAGCGATCAGTAACTTCGCGAATAAGATTTGGAATGCCTCGCGTTTTGTGCTGATGAACCTGGATTTGGGACAAGAAATCAACAATTATAATCCGGCCCGGTTTACTTTGGCCGACCGATGGATTTTAAACCGGACCAATCATTTGATCCGAGAGGTTACCGCGAATCTGGAGAAGTTTGAATTGGGAATTGCCGCCCAAAAACTGTATGATTTCTTCTGGGATGAGTTTTGCGATTGGTATATTGAAATGGTTAAACCCAGGCTTTACAACCAGGAGAACCCCTCCAGGACAGAAGCGCAGTATATTTTAAATAAAGTGCTCAGCATTTCCATGAAACTATTGCATCCTTATATGCCATTCATTACTGCGGAAATCTATCAAAACTTGATCGTCGATCATTCGGAAATTATGATTTCGGCTTGGCCCCAATTCGAGGAATCACTCAATTATAACGACGAAGAAGTGGAAATGCTCAAGATCATCGATATAATTAAAGGGATCAGGAATACCCGGGCCGAGATGAATGTTCCCATGGGTAAAAAGTCAAAAATATTCTTGATCTGTGATGATCCCCAAATTGAGGTTTTGTTTGACAAAGAAAGAGAGTATATCGAGCGGCTGGCGTGGTCGGAGATAATCATTAAAAAAGATAAAAATCAATTGTCGTCGAATATGATCACGCTGGTAAGGCCGGGAATTGAAGTGTATATACCCGTCGATGATTTAATCGATGTGAATAAGGAGATTGAAAGACTCGAAAAAGAAAATGCCTTTCTAAAAAAGGAGTTGCAAAGAATCACGGAGCTGTTGCAAAATGAGAAGTTTATCAGCAAAGCCCCTCAAAAAGTAATTCAGGAAGAAACGGCCAAGAAAGAAAGATACCAGGAAATGCTTATCAAAATCGAAGAACGGCTCAAAAGTATAAAAAAATAAATTATTATTAAAAATCTACGTTTTATTTCGTAGATTTTTATTTTTGGTCAAATTTTTGTATTTTAAGTGGATTTTTTTAGTGAAGCAACAATTTTACCTGTGGTAATCGTTATAAAATGCCGATTTTATATCCGAGACTCAATGAATATAATATGTATTCCGGTTCCGTTTCACGTTAATTAAAGCAACCCCGAGGTTACGATGAAGACTGAAACTACGCATCATGAATTGCGCCGGAATCTAAACCTGGTCATCTTAGGTGTTTCGTTTGGAATCGTTTTCTTTACAGTGGTTAACGGGCCCCCGTTAACCGGTTTTATCAGGGCGTTAGGCGCGAATGATTTAACATACAGCGTTATTATGGCCTTGCCGATGTTAAGCAGTGTATTTCAGGTTTTGGCCGCCTATATATTTGAAAATACCGGCTACCGTAAATTAAGTTTCCTTATCGGGGGATTTCTGCGGCTCCTCTGGATTCCGATAGTGTTAATCCCCTTAATATTACCGGCCCAAGATAATCAGGACCGGATCATAATGATCGCAATATTAATCGCCATCTACTCCATCGCCAATTCGGTAACCGGGGTCTCCTTTTTGTCGTGGATGGGGGATTTGGTCCCAACGGGAATCAGAGGGCGTTTTTTCAGTACCCGGACCATGATTTTTACAATGGTGGGTGCCGTGGCCGGATTGTTGATTGGACTTTTTCTGGACCGGTTGAATAGCTTCACCGGATTTGCCATTTTGTTCAGCATCGCGGCCATATTCGGCGTGATTGACATTGCTTGTTTCATCCGGATTAACGATCCGCCACGCCCACCTCGGCCGAAAAGTTCGTTGCGGGAATTGTGCATGGAACCGTTTCAGAATCGAAATTATGCTAAATTCCTTTTATTTGCCGCTGTTTGGAACTTCGGCATTAATTTTCCGGCTCCCTTTTTTAACGTTTATATGTTGGAAAACTTGGGGATGAAGTATTTTACCGTCTATATCATGTCCCAATTTATGTCCAACATTACCACCATCCTTTTTATTCGGTTCTGGGGCCGAATCGCCGATAAATACGGGAGTAAACCGGTATTAGCCATTTGTGGAACGGGGATGACGATAATCGTATTTTCCTGGTGTCTGGCGACGCCGGACAATTATCTTTGGGTCATCCCCATGATTCATTTTTTTGTGGGGATTTGCTGGCCGGGATGTGATGTTAACAGTACTAACTTGGCCATCTGGCTGGCGCCGGAGAAAAACCGCTCGGCGTATATTGCCATGTATACGCTGGCGGCATCTTTGGTTGGCGGTGGATTGGCTTATATCTGCGGCGGCGCTTTCATGGAGTTAACCGGACCTTTTTGGGCCAATCTACGGCTCCCTTTCTTATTTGGACAGTATTTCAATAAATTCCAATGTTCGTTTATCATTGCCGGTGTCTTCCGGCTGGTGGCTGTTTATGGATTTCTGCGGCAAGTAACTGATGGCCAGTCAAGCACGAAACGGTTGTTAAAGGATATATCGCAGGTGGTGAGGAAATCGGTTTAAAAGTTGAAAGTTGGATTTATTTGTTCGGCCTGCTTTGAATGTTTTCCAATACTTTTCGGTTTTCATAGGACTTAATGAAGGTATGATAATCTTCATCCGGAATTCCATCCGGAAATTTAGCGGCGGTGGATTGGTAGTCGATGATCCGGGACTTAATATCCTTACAACCGAAATCCGGGCAATGTCCGCAGTTATCGATACCGCGATTAAGCGTACAAGGACGCACCGGGCAGTCTTTATCGAGCAATTTGGGATTTTCACAATCGGCGGTCATACAACCATCGCAATAGATTTCCTCCGGCGGGATTCGAAAACCGAAATACTTATGCCAACCATCGCTGACCTTTTGTTGATTAGCGGAGTTTTTAATATTTTCCTTATAGGCCGGACATTTACGGCATTGAAAACCGCAACGCGCATATGTTTGCGTAGGTATGATCTCACTCAAAAATATCACTCCTTTTTTTTAATTGATTCTGGAATGAATTATACCGTAAAAAAGTTGACAACTAATGTCATATTATAACTTCATTGATCTTAATAGATTTTTTTATATCACCTTATGGTTCACGGATCATTTTTTTCTCCTGAAATAATCCAACGGCCTTGTTCATCCAAAACGACTTTAAGGACGGCATAACGTGAAAAGAGTTGATGGATTTCATCGTTTGAGTAAAATGAA